>JBDLJP010000179.1:0-4947 GCA_039714295.1 Candidatus Fermentibacterota bacterium | reverse complement strand
CTTGATTCAGGAATTGTAACACCTGCCGGATTCTGGAAATCCGGGATTATGTATATGAACCTTGGTCTGCGCCCTTCCCGTTCAAGTTTCTCTATGGTTTCCGCAAGCTTCTCGGGTATCATGCCGTGATCATCCAGCTCAACACCCACAGAAACTCCCTGATAACTCTTGAAAGCCTGGAGACCGCCAAGGTAAGTGGGAGAACCGGTTATGCAGGTATCGCCGGGATTGAAGAAGATTTTTCCAACAAGGTCAAGCCCCTGCTGCGAGGCGGTTGTAACAAGAATGTGATCCGGAGAGGTCTTGATTCCGTCGGTCCGCATGATTATCGAGAGATCCTCGCGCAGCCTTGCATCGCCTTCCGTTGGACCGTACTGCAATGCTGTGGCATGTTCGTTCTCGATCACGCTGTCAACAGCCGCTTCAACATAATCCACCGGAAAAGTAGCGGGTGCAGGCAATCCTCCAGCGAATGAGATTATCCCCGGTTTTGCTGTCAGTTTCAGCAGTTCTCTGATAACTGATCTTTTCATTCCGAGAGCGCGGTCTGAAAAGTAATCCTGCTTGTTCACTTATTGACTCCTTTCGGTGACCTTAAAGAAAAGATATGTTCATATAATATCGTATTATATTCACTGTATGAATATGACCAAATCTGACGATGTCAACTGACAGAAAACAGTACAGCAGAATATTCTGTAAATACAAAGTGTACATGTACCTGCGTGGAGGATACTGATGGTTTGCATTCAGAAGAGGACAATCGCCGGTTTCTGTCTGACAGTACTGTTGACTTCTTCGTGCGGCTCTGCCGATGAAGCCGGTGAAAGCGCTTCAGATGTTAATGACATGACAGCAGCGGCCGATACTGTCCCTGAATCCGTCTCAAACGGAGATTCCGAGTACTTCAGTGCTGCACACATTCTGATAACGTGGTCTACCTCCCCGGAGGACAGCATGTCATTCGAAGAGAGGGATGCTCTGCGGGTTATCCGGAATATTCAAAATGAAGTACTTGCGGGAGAGACTGCTTTCGAGGAACTGGCTTATAATCATTCCCACTGCACCTCAGCAGCGGACAGTGGAAGACTGCCTGATTTTACAGCGGGGGGTATTGCGGAGGAACTGGACAGTACGGTCTCCGCCCTGCAGCCGGGAGAAATATCCGGAATCATCAGAACACGCTTCGGTTTTCATCTTGTGAAGCGGCTGAGCAGTTAATTTTGGAGTATTTCAAAAGCACTGTTGAAGACAGGGAGGCAGGGCTTCGTCTTGATACCTATCTTGTCATGCAGGACGATATAGAAGAGAGCCGGAGTTATATAAGCACACTTATATCGAATGGTCATGTTTCTGTTGACGGTGTGTTTGTTACAAAACCCGCATTCAGTGTTCAGTTCAGCCAGGAGATTGAGCTGGAAATTCCTGATGCGGTACCTGTCGATCTGTCTCCGGAGAATATCGAACTGGATATTGTTTACGAGGATGAACACCTGATAGTCCTGAACAAACAGGCAGGTCTTGTCATTCATCCATCCGGAACCTGTAAAAGCGGAACGCTTGTTAATGCGCTGCTTGCCCACTGCGATAACCTTTCCGGTATTTCCGGCGAGCTGCGCCCCGGAATCGTCCACAGGCTTGATAAGGATACCACCGGTCTGATAATGGCTGCAAAGGATAATATTACACACCGCGGTCTATCGTCTCAGCTTTCGGCAAGAACCGTTAAACGCCGCTATATCGCTCTCGTCTGGCATACACCGGTACCGGATGAGAACAGGATAGATGCGCCTATAGGACGTGATCTTAATAACAGGCAGAATATGACAGTTCTCTCAAACGGGAAACGGGCTGTTACAAATTACAGAGTTCTTCGCAGATTCAGGCATACAAGCATGATCGAGTGCAGGCTCGAGACGGGCAGGACGCATCAGATAAGGGTTCACCTGTCTGTAACAAAGAACTGCCCCATAATTGCCGATTTGAAGTACGGCGGATGCAATCCGAAGGGAATCCCCTCAACAGTTCGTAACAGAGAACTGCTTGACGACGTACTCCGTATTGCTGAACATCAGATGCTTCACGCAGAAACGCTGGGATTCATACACCCGATCTCAGGTGTTGAAATGGAGTTCAACGAAGCGCCTCCCCTGGAGTTCAGGCTGGTGATGAAACGTCTGGAAAAGGATATGAATGACTGATACAGCCTATTCAATCCTCCTTTTTTCAGGGCTTATAGCAGGCCCGGCTTCAGCGTTCATCGTAGGTATCGAGATACTGCCATTCTATCTTATATTTCCGTTGGCAGGTTTATGCGGGAAAGCCAGAAGCGGAACATTGAGAATTCTTCTGCTTGTCTCTGCACCGGTTTTTGCTCTGATATGGGGAGCGGCTTCCGGCAACACCGCTGTGGTGGAGCGATCTCTGAGGTGGATAGCAGCTGTTGCAGCAGGAGCATCCATGTCCGGTGCACTCGGCGCCTCAAGAGCATCAGAGCTCCTGTTCTCCGTCTCAAGAAGGGTTAACCTTGCGGGATTGCCGGAGAGCCTTGCCATGGCAGTATCACTTGCAGGCCCTTTTTCGGAGAGGATCAAGACAGTTTTCATCGATAGCAGAAAGAACGGCAGCAGTTACGGTGATTCCATTACCAGCGCTCTCTCCTCGGTCTCGGAGGTTGACCTGATGAAGAAAAGCGGAATGAGCAGGCAGAATACGGTATCAGCTTTGGCGGCATGTCTGGCATGGCTGATTCTTCTGGCCGGTATCATGAAGATATTATGAGTGTAATCAGGATTAAAATGCTGATCGAGTACGACGGAACCAACTTTTCCGGGTGGCAGCGTCAGCCTGCGGCAAGAACCGTTCAGGGTGATATTGAAGCTGTGCTCGAGAAACTCTGCAATGAGAGGATCGCGATAACCGGATCGGGCAGAACAGATGCGGGTGTACATGCTCTCGGACAGGTAGCCCATGCTGACATTGGGATCGATAAGCTGGAGAGAATCAGAACAGGTCTGCCGGCTATGCTTCCGGGTGACATCGCAGTGACCGCAGTTGATGAAGTTGACAGTGCTTTTCATGCAAGATTCCAGGCGGTCTCAAGACTTTATCGGTACCGCATTGAGAAGAATAAACACCCACTGAGGAATCGTTACTCCCATTCCCTGACGCTTTCAAGGGAACTTGTTACGTCCGATATGCAGAAAGCCACCGAGCTGTCGGTCGGCAGGAACGACTGGATGGCAATGGCAAAGGAGGGAAGCGACAACTCCGACTGGATCGTAAATGTCATTCATGCGGATGTAATAGAGGATGAGTCAGGGTGGACATTCCTTATCCGTGCCAACAGGTTTCTAAGAGGGATGGTCAGGATCTGGGCGGGAACACTGATGACTATCGGTTCCGGAGCGGCTCAACCCGGGCTCATAACCGAGCTTCTGCAAACGAAAGACCGTAACAAAGCCGGTGTATCGCTTCCGGGCAGGGGGCTGACACTTATGGAGGTGAAGTACAATTGAGTACTGATTTCAGCAGGAAAAAACTTAAATTGAAATCCCTGGCTGAGCGGACAAGCAAAATAGACTCCAGCCTTCTGATGAGGAATCCAGGCAGTAAGGATACCTCTGAATTCCTGCGGTCACTGCCGAACCTGCTCGCGGTTAAAGATATGAAGAGGCTTGCGCGGGCAATCATCGAAGCAAAAAATAGAAAAGCTTCAAGGATATTCATGTACGGCGGACATGTTGTTAAATGCGGACTCGGTCCCCTTCTGGTGAAATGGATTAACAACGGCACGATAAACTGCCTTGCCACCAACGGAGCCGGAACCATCCATGATATCGAGATGGCGCTTTTCGGTGAGACTTCAGAGAATGTGGAAGAGGGAATCAAGGACGGCAGCTTCGGTATGTGGCAGGAAACCGGAGACATCTACACCAAAGCACTCAATACAGCGAATAGTAATGACCTAGGACTTGGCGAAGCCCTGGGCAGTGAAATACTCAGGAGGAAAGGCAACTCAGCGATCAGTCCCCTCGCCTCTGCATGCGAGGCCGGCATTCCGGTGACTGTGCATCCCGCGCTTGGAGGAGACATAATTCATCCCTATCCGGATGTAAGCTGGGAAGAACTCGCCACGGCTGCTCAGAAAGATTTTGATCTGTTAGGGGAGAGGATCGCATCCCTGACATCAGGGGTTGTCATTAACGCTGGTTCCGCTGTAATCATGCCCGAAGTATTCCTTAAACTTTTAACATCAGCAATCAACCTCGGTCACAGCATCAGTAGCTTTACAGCCGCAAGTTTCGACATGATAATGCAGTACAGGCCTCTGAACAATGTAGTCTTCAGGCCGACCAGAGCTCTGGGAGGAGAACAGATAGTTCTTACCGGTCATCATGAACTTATGCTCCCGCTGCTTGATATATTCCTTGAAGCAGAGGAGGGTGGAAATGAATAAAGCAGTACTTTTCATGATTCCTGTCCTGTTCCTTTTTGCGTGCGGTGACACAACAGTAACACCGGACAATACAGATCAGATCGATGAAGGACCTCTTGATCCGTACGGTGATCCTCCCGGTTACACGGGAGACCCGTTCGTGGGTTTTCCCGAACCGGTCAGCATGAGTATCCCCGGTGAGGAACTCCCGTTTGTATACGAGGAAGAGATCCTGTCGGGAACGCATTTCACAATTCAGATATCAGCGGCAACAAGCGAAGAGACTGCACAGCGTCTGAGGGAATCGGTTTCTGCAGATATTACTCACCCCGTATTTATCGATCATGAGAGCGGGTACTGGAAAGTCAGAGTAGGCGCTTTCCCTGCCATGGAGGATGCGGCTGCTTACACGCAGGTTCTTGTGGATATGGGTTTCTCTGATGCCTGGGTTACGACAAGAGAACCCTGACCTTGACAAAAGACCCTCTAATTGTGATATATCCAACCGC
>JBDLJP010000178.1:0-4949 GCA_039714295.1 Candidatus Fermentibacterota bacterium | reverse complement strand
CCATGATATTGTATTTTCTGGACAGTGATGCTGCTTCTTCACGGTCGGAATTACCGTTTACCGTAAAAGGGTCCGCCATCATGATGTTTCTTACAGTTGTACCGTGCGGACAGGTAATAAGCCTTCTGAGTGGGATTACACCTGCGAGCCGGTCATCATTGTCTATAACGTAAACGTAGAACGGAACATCCACATCCTCGCTCTGTTCACGAATTGTTTCTACAGCCTGCTCCGCTGTAATATCGGTATTAACAGACATATAGCTCGTACTCATCCAGTATCCGGCGGAATCTTCCGGATAAATGAGCAATTGCTCTATTCTGTCCCGTTTGAGAGGGGGAAGCAGCTGCATGATCTCATCTCTGCGATCCTCAGGAACCGCTTCCAGGAAAAGGAGCGCATCGTTGGATTCAAGGGATAAGAGAAGTTCGGCAGCACGACTATCCTCAAGGCGCTCTATTATTTCAAGGAGGATGCCTTCCGGAAGCTCCATCAGCACTTTGTCGGCCAGATTCTGGGTGAACAGTATCTCTACAAGCACCGTTGCTTCAGGCGGTGTAAGAATGCCGAACAGATCAGCGATATCCGCAGGATGCATTTTCTTGAGAAGAAGAGTCACCCGGCTGCGGGCTCCGCTTGTGATGAGCTTTCTGACATAATCACCATGTTTCTGTGTAATGGGCATTTTCACCTCCTGTGCGTTGTGTGGAAGCTAATTGATACGGCTTTACTGTCAATAGCATAATCATATACCGGTGAGGTCCGCATTAGGGGACTCTAAAAAAAACCGGGAGCAGTTCAGGCTGCTCCCGGTACGAGAACTGAAAGGATTGGCTAGAAGCTCAGATTGAGAAGGACGTAAAGCATAAACCAGATGCCTACTATTATGCCTAAAAGTCCGAGTACTCCCTGCTTTGCGGCAAGTTTTGCCATCATCTCATCGATTTTGGCTTTTGCATCTTCAGAGCTGATGAAGGTTTTGATGACCCCGATTCCGAGAAGCAGACCAAGGGCGAGAGTAAGAACAGCGACGAGGATCAATGTGATAACACCTATAGGGAAAACACTAAAGAAGTCGAAGAATCTGAATGTCTGGAAAATCTTGATAAGTCCCCAGACTGCAGATACCGCACCTATCCATCCCTGGTAGGGAGCTATTTTCGCAATGATCTCTTTTGCTTCGGGTTTTTTGGAGATGATCAGATTCGGCGCTGCAAGAACCCCTAAAAGCGCAAGCCATAAACCGTTGAACCAACTCACATCGGCCTCCTGTCATTAATTAACTGATCCTGATAATCAGTTTTGTGTGAAATGTTTCCTCCGTAAGCTACAATGTTTGAATATTCTAGTTTTTTTCAAATGCGCAAGTGTCACTATATCCGGTTGTTGCTACCTGCAGTAATGGCATCTTAAGAGTATATTGAAAGCCTGAAGAAATTGAGAGGAAATGGCTGGAACCTTTTGAAGGTTGATCATATATATGACACTGATGCAGTTAACGTTGTAACCTGATTGACTATAAGTTAAGATCGATCTCACGAATATTGACACGCCGGAACGCAAAGGGTAGCATTGGCATTAATCAGTAAAACGATTAATCCACCATATACGGGAGACAACTGTGTACGAAAATTCACTTCCTGAAAACAGATCGTTTTTAAGGGCAAGTGTAGAATGTGAACTTTCAATCAGCTCTGTCAACATGACAATACTTCCGGCAACGCTCATTAATCTCAGCGCTTCAGGTATATACTGCGTCAGTTCCAGAAGCATAGGCGAGCTTTCAAGGGTTAACATTGTTCTTCGTATAAATGGCGGGGAAGAAATTTCGGCAAGATCAGTAGTGATAAGAGAAGAAGAGCTGGCAGACGGTTCCTATGGTGTCGGCTTATTCTTTACAAGGATCACAGAACGGGGAAGAAAAATTATTATTGAATACACATCCGATATAGAATCAACCGGTTGATATCATGAAAAAAATACTAGCGGTTGTTTTACTTTCAGCGATCTCAATAGCAAACGGAGCGAAATACGCTGGAGAATTCCTTTACGTAGGTGCCGGTGCAAGGGCACTGGGTATGGGAGGCGCTTTCTGCGCTATCGCAGACGATGCCTCCTCCGGATACTGGAATCCCTCCGGGCTTCACCTGATCAACGGTCAGGAAGCCCAGTTCATGCACTCCGAGCGGTTCGGCGGAATAGTCATGTATGATTATCTGGGTTACGGCAGATCCGACGGTTCAACAGGTCTTGGTGCAAGCCTCTTCAGGACGGATGTAGGAGATATTGCGAACACGAACGATCTGCAGTACTACGATACCGGATCCGATGGAGTATTCGGTGTTGATGGAACTGGTGAACCTGGAGACGCGGGGGACGACGATTACGACGCCACAACTAACCCCGGCGGTACGGAAGGTAACGGAGAATGGGACCCGGGAGAAGAGATCATTTACGACGAGGGAAGCATTACATACGGCAGCGGAGTTGACTGGGCCCTCTACCTCTCCTGGTCAAGGAAGCTCAACTCTGTATTCTCCGTCGGAGCTTCTGTAAAAGTCATAAGAAGGGGACTGATGGATCACAGCGCCTTTGGTCTCGGTCTTGATGTCGGTGCCAGGTATCAGCCTTCAGACGCTCTTTCCATCGGGCTTAATCTGCAGGATGTACCTGTTACCCAGTTATTCTGGGATACCGGCAGCAGCGAAAGCATACTTCCAACAGTTAAACTCGGTCTTGCCCTGAAATGGCCTGTCTCAAAATTCGCAACCGTTGCTACAATAGCCGCAGATGGAGATTTCAGATTCGAGGGAAGGGAGTATTCCGCACAGTACAATTTCAGAGGAATAAGCCTGGATACTCATATAGGAGCGGAATTTCTGATTAAGGATCTGGTAGCCCTGCGAATCGGTTCTTCGGAAGGTTCAATGACTGCCGGGCTGGGCTTGAAGTTCGGTCTGATGAACCATCCTGTAAGCCTTGATTACGCTTATCTCAGCCATCAGGAACTTGATGCCACACACAGGATGTCCCTGGGTGCGGGATTCTAGTATCGCGGACAATCGCTTTTCTTCATTTTCCGGAAGATACTAGAGATAAATATGCCGCATCTTGAAGAGGCAATAAGAAAAACTATTCATCTGGGATCATCAATATTCCCGATAGCCGTAATAATAGTATATGGCCTGTATCCTGAGGACGGCAGGCTGTACCTTTCCGGCATCCTTGCAGTTATAGCTATAATTCTGCTTATCTTCGATTTTCTGAAGGCCAGGTATAAACCCTTCAAGAGCTTCATAATGAGATTCTTCGGCAAGGTTCTCAGAGAGAACGAACTTGAAGGCGGTATGACAGCTTCTACAATTGTTGTGGCATCAGCTGCTTTTACCATATTTGTTTTCCGCGAAGAAATTGCAGTTGTCGCTCTTCTCTATCTAAGTCTGGGAGACAGCGCTGCCGCCCTCGCAGGCAAGCATTTCGGAAGGATCAAACTGGTGGGGAACCGTACTCTGGAGGGCAGCCTTGCAGCCCTGAACACCTGCCTTGTTGTCAGCCTTTTTGCTCTCTGGGCTTCACCGGATTTCGGATGGTACCTGACGCCGGCCACTCTTCTGGTCGGATCTCTGGTTGCAGCAGTGTCAGAGCTTGTGTATATGCCTCTGGACGACAATTTCCGGATACCGGTATTTGCAGGTCTTGCGATGGAACTGATACTTCCAGGTTAGAGTGAGCATGATATTTTATATCAACGCATATGGTTGCCAGATGAATGTTCATGACGCGGAGATAATATCCGGCATCCTTGTATCTGAAGGATATTCATCTACTGATGATCCTGAATCAGCCGATGTTATTCTGCTAGTATCCTGCGCTGTCAGGGAACATGCTGAGACAAGGGTACTCGGTCGATTATCCCAGCTGGGAGGCTGGTGGCGGGACAGAGAATCCGGGAAACCCCTTATCATCCTCTGCGGCTGTGTTGCTCAGGAACATGGCGACTGCCTTCTTGAGCGATTCAGTGATCTTGACCTTGTAGTGGGACCTGACTGCTACAGAGATCTTCCCGAGCTTATCAGAGGGTCTGTCAGAAAGAGCGCGGTTGATTTCAGGGAGGGTGATTACACTGGAATAGAACCCGTGAGAAATGAGTTTCCCAGAGCGTTCGTTACCATTATGCGCGGCTGCAACAATTTCTGTACCTATTGTATCGTACCTTACGTCAGAGGCAGGGAACACAGCAGAAGAAGCGATGATATACTAAGCGAGACAGCTGCTCTGTCAGATAGCGGGTACGGCGAGATAACTCTCCTTGGTCAGAACGTGAATTCGTACATCGATGGAGAAACTTCGTTTCCGCTGCTCCTGCGTAAGGCTGCCTCTGCTGCGCCCGATTCCTGGATAAGGTTTGTAACCAGCCACCCGAAAGATCTTAACCTGGAAACGGTGAGAGTAATGGCCTCCGAGCAGAATATCTGCCGGTACCTTCATCTGCCTGTTCAGTCCGGAAGCGATGTTATTCTTAAGAAGATGAACAGGGGGTATACCGCTGGGGAATACCTTGAGAGAATAGATATCCTCAGGGAGGCAATGCCCGGCATAGTTCTTTCAACAGATGTAATTGCAGGATTCCCGGGTGAATCCGAAGAGGATTTCCACAAGACGGTCGACCTGCTTGAAAAAACAAGGTTCGATAATGCTTTCCTGTTCAAGTACAGCGAACGTTCAGGAACCACCGCCTGCAGCCTTGAGCACTCCGTACCCGAAGAGGAGCGCCTTGCAAGACTTAATCATCTGCAGGAACTTCAGAGAAGGATAACGATTGAGAAATCGGGAGAACTTCTTGGCAGAACTCTCAGTATCCTTATTACCGGACCCGCAAAAAAACCCCGTCAGCAGGCTGGAAGAACGGAAGGCAACAGGATGGTGATTCTGGAGAATACGGATTTCTC
>JBDLJP010000177.1:0-4961 GCA_039714295.1 Candidatus Fermentibacterota bacterium | reverse complement strand
TATGGATATGCAGGCTGGTTTTGCCGGATGGGTTAATCCTTCGGGCAATGATCTGGTAGGTGTTTCCGTGAATTATTTTTACGGAGGCAGTTTCATGAGAACCTCAATGATCAACCCGACAGGAACCGGTGAGGAATTCAGTACCAACAGTATTGCGCTTGGAGGAACCTACGTACACAAATTCGGACAATCCCTTTCAGCAGGCACAACAGCCAAATTCGTTTATTCAAGTATAGATACCTACAGCGGAAACGCTTTTCTTGTGGATGTTGGCGCATGGTATAAACCGGGTCTTGTTTCATTCGGTCTTGCTGTCAGAAATGCGGGTATCCAGACCAAAGCCTTCTATCAGGAAAATGATCCGATGCCCACAACAATTGCAGCAGGAGCATCAGCCGAATTCCTTGATGACAGACTGCTTGTCGCCGCAGACATCAGTTACCCTCTCCAGGGAGACTTCGATGCAGCCATCGGCATCGAATATTCCCCCCTGGATATGCTGTCCTTAAGGGCGGGGGGAAATCTACATGATAAGAACGCTTCAGATAACGCTGACGGCAGCTTCCTCGATGCTCTGGCTTTCGGCGCGGGTACTAACTGGAACAGATTCTCCTTTGATTATGCATTCAAACCATTTGCTGATCTGGGCAGCATTCACAGAATCAGCCTTGGCATCACTCTGTGACATTACCTGCTTTTGTGCTGCTGTTCTTTCTGATGATACTGATAGCTTTATCCTGCAATACTGATGCCCGGGCAGAAGGAAGACTGCAAAGGCTCGATACTTTCAGAGCTTCACTTCCCGACCATGTCAGAACGGAATTTGATGCCATCTCAGGCAGAGAAGACTGCGAACATGTCGGGCTTCTGCTTGAGGAAGCCAGAAGTAATTTCCCATTGTTAAATACAGCATTGGATTCTATTATGCGTGCTGAACTGATAGATACTTTTTCAAACGAGGAAATCGTGTACTATTTCTGGTACTACTTTGATTATGCCATTGAAACCGGCTCTGTTGGAGGACCCTGAAGAGTCTTCAATCGAAAGTTTATTACTGAATGTAAATCACATGACTCCGGCAGCACATCGAGAGGAGAACGATCATAATGTATAGCAGAATTGGGTTGGATTCCCCTGACAATCCTCCAATCCAGCTCGACCGTACAAAGGTCCGTGGTGAGTTCGGATTACGTGTTGATGAACTGAGCGGGCAGCAGCTGTACGCATGTTATCAATGCGGAAACTGCTCGTCCGGCTGCCCTCTTGCACAGGAAATGGATATTCTCCCCAGCAGAATCATGCGCCTTGCCCAGCTGGGACAGAAAGAGGAAATTATCCAGAGTAAAACTATCTGGATCTGTGCCAGCTGTTTCCAGTGTACTGTAAGATGCCCGAAGGGAATTGATATACAGGCAGTTATTGATACGCTCAGACAGATCGCCCTGGAGGAAGGTGTAGATCATTTCGGTCCGGACCAAATAGATTGCAAACATGCGGCTGAAGTTCCTCAGCCGGGGCTTGTAGGAGTTTACAGAAAGCTGTCAACCTAGAACTGGAGGAAACATGGCCAAGGTTGCTTACTATCCGGGCTGTGCTCTTAAGGAACGATCTTCTCACCTTGACCGTTCTGCCAGGGACGCAACAGCGAAACTCGGATTCGAGCTTGATGAGCTTGAAGCATGGACCTGCTGCGGAGCAGTTCCTCCGGTCTCGAAAGAACGGATAATGAATCTGATAGCCCCATCGCGAATACTCAAGGATGTCAGAGATTCAGACAGGAAAATGCTCGTAACTATTTGTGATTTCTGCTACAATACTCTTAAAAGAACCAATTACAGCATCAGAACTGATGAAATTATCCGAAAAAGAGTGAACGACTTTCTCGCCGACAATGCTCCTGTCAGAATATATCTTGAGGAGGATAAAACTCCCTGGCTGGAATATGAAGGTGAAGTCAAAGTTCTTCACCTTATGGAGTACCTTCGGGATGAACTCGGATATGCGAAGATAACAGAAAAACTCAAGCGCTCCCTCAAAGGGCTGAAAATCGCACCTTACTACGGATGCGTCATGCTGAGACCTCAGAATGAGATACAGCTGGATGATCCTGAAAACCCGACAATTATGGAGGATTTCGTCCGGGCACTTGAAGCGGAGCCGGTAAAATACCCTTATCGCAATGAGTGCTGCGGGTCATACCTTTCTGTTTCAAATCCTGATGCCTCAACAAGGCTCTGTCACAGGATACTCAGCTCAGCCATAAAAAACGAAGCTGACGCGATTGTAGTCAGCTGCCCTCTCTGTTTCTACAATCTTGATTCAAGACAGAAGGCAGTTCTTGATGCCTACCCTGATTTCAAGACTGTCCCCGTTTTCTATTTCACGCAGCTCCTTTCATTGGCTCTCGGAAATGATGTGAACAGACAGGGTTTTGAAAAGCATTACATTGATGTCTCCCCGGCTCTCGAGAAAATCGGCAATTCCGGTGAGGGGGACAAAACATGAAGCGGATAGGAGTCTTCGTCTGCCACTGCGGTATCAATATCGCTGAGACAGTCGATGTTAAACGCGTGGCTGAGGAAGCGATGAAGATGAAGGGTGTTGCCTACACCCATGATTACATTTACATGTGTTCAGAGCCCGGGCAGTCCCTCGTGCGGGACAAGATAAAGGAACAGAAGCTGGATGCTGTTATCATCGCCGCCTGTTCACCTAACCTCCATGAATCCACTTTCAGAGCTGCAGCTGAAGAGGCGGGGCTCAATCCGTGGCAGTGCGAAATAGCAAATATCCGAGAACAGTGCAGCTGGATTCATACGAACAGAGAAAAGGCGACCAGGAAGGCCATCAAGATTGTCGGCACATTAGTCGAAAAAACAAGGCTGAACGAATCACTCGAACCGATTTCGGTTTCGATCACAAAGAAGGCTCTTGTGATCGGAGGAGGTATAGCCGGTATCCAGGCTTCACTGGATATCGCTGACTCCGGATATAAGGTAATCCTGGTAGAGAAGGAATCATCCATTGGCGGGCATATGGCCCAGCTTTCGGAAACATTCCCGACACTCGACTGCTCTCAGTGCATTCTAACGCCTAAAATGGTCGCAGCAGGCAAGCATCCGAACATTGAACTCATGAATTATTCCGAGGTGGAAGAGGTTTCAGGATACGTAGGCAATTTCAAAGTCAAAATCAAGCAGAAAGCCCGCTTTGTTGACTGGTCCACATGTACCGGATGCGGACTCTGCATGGAGAAATGTCCCTCAAAAGTCCCATCCATTTTTGACAGAAATCTGACAACTCACGGCGCTATCTACGTTCCTTTCCCTCAGGCGGTCCCCAACAAACCTGTGATCATTAAGGATTCCTGCATTTTCTTCAAGACAGGAAAATGCCGTCTCTGCGAAAAAGTATGCGAGATAGGGGCCATTAACTTCGAGCAGGAAGATCAGATCATTGAGGAAGAAGTGGGAGCTATCATAACTGCTACCGGTTTCGAGACCCTTCCTGTTACCGATCTTCCGGAATACGGCGCGGGTGAAGTTCCCGATGTTATAGACGGGCTGGCCTTCGAACGCCTGTTGTCAGCATCGGGTCCTACAACCGGAGATGTAAAGAGACCATCCGATGGAAAAATCCCGAAAGAAATCGTGTTTGTTCAATGCGCAGGCTCAAGAGATCCGGAACGATACAAACCCTACTGCTCAAAAATATGCTGCATGTACACAACCAAGCATGCTCTTCTGTACAAGCACAGGGTTCATGACGGTCAGCCATACATTTTCTACATTGATATCAGAACAGGCGGAAAAGGGTACGAGGAGTTCTACCATAACGCTGAGGAAGAAGAGGGAATCGTCTACCTCCGGGGTAAGGTAGCGAAGATCTTCCGCGATGGAGATAAAACAGTTGTCTGGGGAACAGACACACTGACCGGCAGAAACATTGAGATAGCCGCCGATCTGGTGGTCCTGGCAACAGCTGTAATTCCCCGCGATAGCACTGCCGAACTTGCAGGGAAACTCAGAATTCAGACGGGACCGAACGGTTTCCTTTCCGAGGCTCACCCGAAATTGCGTCCGGTGGAAAGCATCAACAGCGGTTTCTACCTGGCCGGAGTTGCCCAGGGACCCAAGGACATACCGGAAACAGTCTCTCAGGCCAGCGCTGCCGCATGTAAGGTTATCTCCCTCTTCTCCAGAGATCATCTGGAACAGGATCCAGCTATCGTATGGGTTGATGAAGACCTCTGCAGCGGCTGCCGGATCTGCATTTCCGTATGCCCGTACGATGCCCGCGAATACGATGATGATAAGGGTATAGTAATTGTCAACGAAGCTCTCTGCGTAGGCTGTGGCTCCTGTGTAGCCGCATGTGTCTGCGGAGCGACCCAGCAGAGAAATTTGATGGATTCTCAGATTAAATCCATGGTTACAGCCAGTCTGGGAGGTAAGTGATGTTCCAGTTCGATACAAGGGAGATAGCATAATGACAGATCAGCCGACAAATAGCCACGACCAGCTGGTTCCAATTTACTTCATGGGGAAAAGGTACGATGTCCCGCCCAGTCTGACGATTCAGAAAGCATTGGAATATGCAGGTTACCAGCACGTGCGCGGCTGCGGCTGCCGCGGAGGTGTATGTGGTGCATGCGGTACCGTATACAGAACCCCTGACAGCTACAAACTGCAGGTTGGCCTTGCCTGCCAGACAGTAGTACAACCCGATATGTATTTGATGATAATGCCTTTCTACCCCGGTAACAGATCTGTTTTCAATATACATGAAATGGAAGGAACCGGTGGTGAACTTGCAGCGCTCTACCCCGAAATTTTCAAATGTATCGGATGTAATGCCTGCACACAGGGCTGTCCTATGGATATCGATGTAATGCACTATATGGCTCAGGCTATAAGGGGTGACCTGGCCGGTGTAGCAGAAACATCATTTGACTGCATTAT
>JBDLJP010000176.1:0-4968 GCA_039714295.1 Candidatus Fermentibacterota bacterium | reverse complement strand
AATATCGGCAGAATGCTGGCTGAGTATGATGTACTCGCATCGCTCAGTGCGATAGCGGCAGCAAGAGGTTATGTAAGACCTGAATTCTCGAATGTTCCCGGTATTTTGATAAGAAACGGAAGGCATCCTGTACTGGACGAGATACTTCCTCAGGGAGAGTGCGTTCCAAACAGTATCGAACTCAATCAGGGGAGACGCATACTTCTGGTAACAGGCCCGAATATGGCGGGAAAATCAACATACCTCCGTCAGGCGGCGCTCCTTGTTATCCTTGCGCAGGCAGGTTCATTCGTACCTGCTGAAGCGATGGTCTATTCTCCGGTAGACAGGATATTTACAAGAATAGGCTCAAAGGATCGCATTACGAGGGGGCAATCAACATTTCTTGTTGAAATGGCTGAAGCAGCTGCGCTTCTGAATTCAAGTACCCCTTCCAGCCTTGCCATTCTCGATGAGGTTGGCAGAGGAACAAGCACATACGATGGATTATCCCTTGCCTGGGCTATGGTCGAGTATCTGCACAACAATGAGAAGCACAGGCCCCTTGTTCTATTCGCAACTCACTACCACGAGCTAACAGCCGTTGCTAACCTGTTGCCGGCCGTCTGGAATGTGAATGTGAAAGTGAAGGATTCCGGAGGAAAAGTAGTATTTCTCTACAATATCGAAGAGGGAAGCACAGATGAATCCTACGGAATACATGTTGCTTCAATGGCTGGAGTACCGAAAAAGGTTGTTCGAAGGGCAAGGAAGGTTCTATCCGATCTTGAAGCCGGTAAACATCTCATTTCAGGAGGAGCCGGAGATGATCAGCTTGAACTCAGTCTGTCTGAACCTGAACCGGAGGAGACTGACCCTCTGATTGAGCATATTAAGGATCTGGATCCGGATTCACTGACTCCAAGAAGAGCCCTGGAAATACTATACGAGCTTCGTGACAGGCTGGAGTGATAGAAGTAAACAGGTGTTTACATCTTCTTCTGATTGTGCTATATAACCTCTGGAAATGAAAACGGAGGTTATTATGAACTGTGTTCAGGATTCGTTCAGATTCGGTGTTCCCGAAATTATATATTCAATTCAGGAAAACGGCAGAAACTGGAAACTTACTTCAGATTCCCAGAAAGGTATTCTTTCTCTCAGCGTTTTCGGCTCGGAGGGCAACAGGTACTCGATACTTGTTATGGAGAAGGAGCATCTGAAAAGCGATTACGCGGGTAAAGACGGAAACTGGCTTCTATCTGAAAGTATAAACAGGGAATGCAATATAAGATTCAACCTGGAATGGGCTGTAGAAGCCGAAGGCAGCGGTTGTCTTGTTCTGTGCGGAAGAGAAACCCCCCTTCCGTTCAACACATCCGCCTGATATCAAACACCTTTCATCTTGATCTTCCATTCGGTAGACTTCATGCACAATTTAGGGTATTTTCCAATCGATATTAATTCCGATACGAACTTCCCTGGAGGATACCAATCAAAGATCACACTCCTGAAAGCCTCTCTGTAGTATTTCCCGCTTTCAACGAACAAGAAAATGTTGAGTACATGGTTGAAACGGCCATTGAAGTTCTCTCAGGGCTTGAAGCTGAGTGGGAAATCATTGTAGTTGACGATGGTTCTTCCGATAGAACAGCCATTATAGCGGCGGAACTCGCGAAGAATCATAAAAATGTCAAACTCGTCAGACACAAGAAAAACAGAGGCATTGGAAGCGCGGTAAAAAGCGGTATATCCGCTGCATCCATGACATGGGTATTCTATACTGACTGTGACGGTCAATTCGATCTTAAAGAGCTTGAAACACTATGGAAAATGCGTCATGACACCGATGTCATCACCGGTTTTCGTCGAAACAGGCAGGATCCATTCATGAGGCTCATTTATTCATTTGCTTACAATACACTAACATACATACTATTCTTCGGTGGATTCAAGGATGTAGACGCATCTTTCAAATTATTCAGAAGAGTCATCTTCGATAAGATAACCATCGAGTCATCTTCCAGTGTAGCAGATCTGGAGATTCTTCTGATCCCCTCAAAACTTGGTTTCCGGGTCCGCCAGGTACCGGTATCGCACTTCCCGCGAAGGGCGGGAACGGTATCTTGTGAAGGCTATAGAAATGGAATCTTCGCATGGGTGAGGATAGCTCCCATAATGGAAATGTTTGTACAGCTCCTGCAGCTGCGCCTGCGACTATGGAGGGGAGATGTCTGAAAAAAGGAGAGAAGCACTCCTTGTAACCCCATTACCTCCCATGCAGACAGGTCTTGCCACATACGCCATGAGAGTTCTTGAAAATACAGCCGATTTCATCGATTGGACGGTCGCCTACACTGAAGGAAGCGACCCTGCAGCACTTCCGCGCGATATCAGATGTCTGCCGATAGAAGAGCTCGATGCTGATCATCTTCCGGTTGCCAGGATATTCCAGATCGGTAATTCACCGCATTGTTTCCCGGTAGTTCAGGCATTGTACAGATTTTCAGGAACAGCTCTTTTTCACGAGACCGTTCTTCATCATATGCTCAGACACTGCTATCTTGAAACAGGCAGGCTGGAGGATTACAGAAGGGAGCTGGCATTCAGCTACGGTCCGGCAGCGAAATCCGTGGAAAAAGAACTCTCGATAACAAAAATCACTCCTGTTGATTACGATATCATGCTTAAAAAATACCCCCTTACAGGCAGAGCTGTTCATGCCTCGCACTCTGCTGTGCTGCTGAATTCCTTTGCCGCTTCAGTAATTAAGAGATCATACCCTGAGGGAAGAGTTGTTACCGTAGGGCATCCGCTGAGCCCTCTTCCCGAACTTCAATTACCTGAAAAGCAGTATTCCCTCTGTTTCGGAATGGTTGGAACCAATCACTACGGCAGAAATCTAAAAGATATTCTTGATGCTGTTGAACTTCTGAGATCTGATTATCCTGAAGCGGGACTTGTTCTGATTGGCGGGAATTACCCGGATGACCTGCCGGAATGGGTAAAAAGAACAGGAAGGCTTGAGGAGAAGGAATATCAGAGCTGGATAAGAACACTGGATTACGTTTTCGATGTAAGATATCCCACATGCGGTGAGACTTCGGGAAGTCTTCTTGAAGCAATGAGAGCCGGTGTGCCCTCTATCGTCACGGCAACCGGAGCATTCAATAACATCCCATCCGATGCGGTGATACGGGTCCCGCATGACAGCATTGTTCATGGTATATGCGCTGCTGTTAGACTGCTCGAAAACAATTCTGATCTCAGGTGCAGTCTGTCGCGGAACGGAGCGCGATACGCCGTTGACACCGCTTCACCCGAGCGTCTCTGTTCCGACTGGAAAAGGGTACTCAGCCTCGCTGAAAACCCTCCGTCTGAAACTGAATATATGGATGATCAACTATCTATCTCTCCAGCCTGGCACCGGCTTCAAGAGGGTTTTACAAGAGACCTGAATACATTACCAGTAACCTGGAAATTCTCAGGAACAGCTGAGATTGAAGGTCCTCCGTCTTCATCCGGAGCAATTGTAACTGCATGGGGAGAGGGCAGAGCAGGATCTATAGCTCTTGAAAGTGAGCCGACGGTTATCTCACTTGATGACAGCACACTGCGTTTCAGCGGCAATGGATGGGTCTCCAATGTTATCTGGAAGTAAGGACTTGAGCGATCTTCAAAACAGTCCGGGAGATATCCGTGTTCTTTTCGATCTGAGTATAGTTCCCCATGCGCTTGGCGGAGTTTCAAGATACCTTCTATCAGCAGCATCCGCTGTTTCGGAGGTAGCAGGGCAGTCAGGCATCGACTTCGTACCGCTGGATATTCCAGCAGCGCATCGGGGTGTTCCCGGCCCCGCAATGCAATGCCGTGTTCTTGATAGTCCTTTCTATATGAAAATTCCTTTCTTCAGAAGATTACCGATTCGGAGGAGATGGGAAGAGAAATCCCGCGCGGAGAGGCTCCGAGCAATATCCGGAGATAAATCGATTTTTCATCACAGCGGAGTGCAGACAGAGTATCCGCCAGGAAGTACATCGGTATTAACACTGTACGATCTATCCGCTCTTGAATATCCGCAGTGGTATACGAAGGAAACAATTGAATATGCGGAGAGGGAAGCACGCCTTATCGAGAGCGGTTCTTTTGTTATGGCAATATCTGAATGGACAGGGAAGCGGGTTATGGATTATTTCGGTCTGTCACCCCACAGGGTATTCTGCGCGGGAGGAGCTGCTGACAGTATCTTCTCTCCAGGAGCACCTTCCCCCGCAGTATTGAAAGATCTTAACCTCGAGCCAGGAGGATATTTACTTCATGTAGGCAATTTCGTCCCAAGAAAGAACATACCATTTCTGCTTGATGTATATGGAAGATCCAGAGAAAACGGTGTTAATATTCCCCTTGTTCTTGTCGGCGCTGGAGGGTGGGGAGATCCGGTGCTGGAGGATGGCCCCGGAGTGCGAGTATTGAGGAAGATATCCGACGGAATGATGCTGGAGTTATACCGTGGCGCAAGAGCACTGCTCTGCCCCAGTAAGTTCGAGGGACTCGGTCTGCCCGTACTGGAAGCTTTAGCTTGCGGTACACCTGTTATCGCAAGCAGCACTACCGCACTTTCGGAAACTGTCGGAAATGACGGCATTCAGCTCGATCCGGATGATCATCCTGCATGGGTAAGGGAGATAACCGAGCTGGAGCATCCTGAGCGGGTGGATGAACTCAGGAGAATGTCCAGAGGAGCGCAGAGAAAGAACTGGGGAGATATAGCGAAGGGAATCTGCGGATTCTACAGGGGAATATCAGAATTATGAAGATACTCCATCTTGTCCACAGATCCTGGCCATATCATGGAGGGGCGGAACGTTACGTTCTTGAGCACGCTTATGCGGGAAATAGATGGGGACACGATTCGGTCATCTGCACTACAGACGCGTGGGACATGTCGCTCTTCGTCGACAGGTCAGGAACCCGCATACACAGAAAAGA
>JBDLJP010000175.1:0-5009 GCA_039714295.1 Candidatus Fermentibacterota bacterium | reverse complement strand
ATAGGTCTGCTGAACTCCCTCTCTCTATTCCAGCAGCTGACATCAAGGGTTTCACTGAACGCGAACGCCGCATTCAACGCTGAGAGGAACGACGATCTTAACAGATTCATCGATGCCAGAAACGGTACTGCCATTCTGACGTTTACCCCCTTCAGAGGGGTTGAACTCGGTATTAATCTTGCCAGAAGTATCATTTCGGAGGAGAGGAACAATGACCTGATCAGAGATCAGACCAGCAACACAACTTCGGGGCTGATCCGGTATACACCTGCATCCTGGCTCTCAGTCAATATCGGATTGGGTGCTCACTTCATAGATTACATGAATCCCTCCGGAGACACTACCATTACAGGTCATGACGAGGGCGGCGTGACTGATGTTGATATCTCCATGAACAGATCGATTTTCCAGGGGATGAGCGGGAGTGTTACACTGGGTGAACACAGAACACTCGGTTACCAGAAGGATACCGGAACCGACAATCTTTCACTGCGAATGAGCTACGATTTTCCCCGGAATTACGGAGGCGGAGGTCTGAATGCTCAGGTCATGGCAAGAAAGATGTTCATAACGTACAATGATTCCAACAGAACACAGAGACAGGACGATTGGTCCAGCAGTCTGTCTCTGGTAGTTCCAACTCCCTATGACAGGCTTTCCATGGAGATATCCACCTCCTGGGATTTTTCCGACAGATTTTACGAATACGATGATCCTGACTCCATTAGTGCTGAAGGAGACGTGCTGGACAGACAGCAGAGATACAGGACAATATCATCCTCCCTCAGATATAAGATAATTGAAAACCTGAGTCTGAATATGACCCTGTCAAGAGCTATCGACCGTGTGGATCAGAAGAGAACCGCAACAGGTGTATCAACGCTGTTCAATACCTATTACATTGACGATGACAGATTGTTCAGATCAAGTATCGATTACACTCCCGGATTAAGCAAAATTTCATTTTACAGGACAATTCAGCTCTTAAAACGCGATACTTACGGAACCTGGACGGATGTCTGGGGTATTGAACATCAGGATAATTACGACTACGATCAGCTTAGAGAGGTTCTGTCTCTCAGCGCGGAGATACCTCTTGGTGATCGCATCATCCTTAAAACTATCATTCAGGGTCAGATAAGAGAAATCATTTACATCATGTCCGAGCAGTCAGGCAACAGCAAGAGGTCCTCCACTTACAGTATTGAACCTTCTTTCAGCTACAATGCCGGAAGCAACTGGACCCTTCAGCAGAAGGTTCAGATCAGTGCCGATTACACGACATTCCTGTTTCCTGAATGCTCAACGGCAGGATCGGATCTGCTCTTCAGAAGGATTACTACTCGCAGTTCTTTCCAGAGGGTCTCCCAGGACAGCACTACGCTGGGCCTGGATCATACCTTCCGTTTTCAGGATCAGGGCAGTTATGACAGCTCCATTTTCCAGAGATCCGAGGAGGTAATCAGCAATACCGTTAAAATCAACCTCGGTTTTCATGTAGGGAGCGGCATCGGTCTTACTCCAAGTTATGCCTGGGAGTATCAGAAGAGGAATTATCTTGCTCAGAGTATACCTTCCCGTATCGAGCACATACATCATGTAGGCCTGCGCACAAGAATGGCTCTGAATGATGGAACTCTTTCTCTGAATTTGACCCGTTCCTTTTATTCAAGAGATGACCGTCAGAGTTACTGGAAGGCTACTGTCGGTCTTAATTACCAGTTCTAGGAGGCTGTATGAGAAAGCGATTTGTTTACGTTCTGTGTCTCCTGGTACTTTCGGCACTTATTTCATGTTCTTTCTTTGAGCCCAGAGATCCGGCTGAACCTGATCCGCAGGGAGAAATTCCCTGGCAGCAGCCGTACGCCCCTCAAACCGTCGTGGTCAATCTTGATAATGCCATGGAGGGAAGATCCATCGTCATGACCATGGCCTGCTGCGATTCGTCCTATATGTTCATAGCCGATGGGGCGGATATAGCAGAATTCGGCGGCTCCTGGAATTTCAGCAACTGGGATTACGATGTTGAACAGAATACCATGATGAACCTTTACTACGCGGTTCAGGATTCATTACTGCCCGATGACAGTCTTATTTCTGTGACCATGAACACCATTTCATCTCTGCCCGACCCTGTTGCGCCCCTGGATTCTGCAGAGATCTGGCGTGACTACGAGATTGTTGCTGCAGGACTCGACAGCTGTGGGTGGGAAAGACCCGCTAAGGGCCGGGCCATGTTTCTCATGGTGGAGGACACTTACGGGCTATGGACAATGAAACGATGGTACGATTACAGACCGGATGACTACACGGGTGATTTCTTAACCTGGGGAGTCGCCAAAGTAACATACAGATAGTCCATAAAAGCAGCATGGAAAATCCTGAACAGGTTACATTCTCAGAGAGCACTGTTGTCTATCAGGACTCCGGAGCATCGGTTACAACCGACACCCTTCTTCTCGCTTCCTCTCTCCGTGCGGCACCGGGCTCGGTTATTGCAGATCTCGGCTGCGGCAGCGGAGGGGCATCCCTGTACTCTTCAGCGCTCAATCCCGGCTGCAGATGGATCGGGCTTGATATCCGGTTCGAGCCTCTTAGTCTCATGATGGCTTCAGGGAATATGCAAGGCACTCCAGTGGATATCTCCGCAGTATGCTGCAGACTTGAAACGGTGCCCCTTGCTTTTCCGGAGTGCATCGCGGATGCGGTTATTGCGAATCCTCCGTACGGCAGGACCGGATCGGTGAGAAGAAGCCCCAGCGATAAAAGGGACAGGTCAAGGAGAGGCTCAGGACTACTTCTTTATCACTTCATCAGGGGAGCCGCTCACCTTCTGGTGCGGGGCGGGGAATTCCTGATCATAAACAGACCTTCGCTGCTTCCTGAAATAATACTTGGGTGCAGGGCTTTCGGCATTAATCCGGTTGTGGTCCAGCCCGTAGGATCTCCTGATATACCTGCTGAGCTCATTATTCTTAAGGGCAGGAAGGGCTCCAGGGAAGAACTTTCGATTCTTCCCCGGGCTGAAGCCGACTCTCTTATAAGATTACCGCGGGATAATACACTGTGATTTTTTTACATATAATCACTCCTTAGATTCAAGGGAGAATTATGCGTTTTGTTTTGCAGAGTTGTATTCTGGTTTGTACCAGTGTTGCCGCATTCGCCGGTATCATCCGTCTGTCTCCTGAGGAAAACCAATACCTCACAGATCATCCTGAAATTCATTTTGTCAGCCAGACAAGCTACCCTCCTTTCGAGTTTATTGACGACAATGGAGAACATCAGGGGATGTGCATCGAACTTATCAGGTGGATATCTACTGAGATCGGGTTTCAGGCGGTCTTCTCAGATATGTCATTCCAGGAAGCCCAGGAAGCTGTTTTGAACGGAGATGCGGATGTTCTCACAAGTTTCTTTTACAGCGCAGCACGTGACTCATTTTTTGAATTCTCAGTACCGATGTTTGAGATACCGGCCAGAATATTTGTCAGGTCGGAAACAACAGATATTTTGACTCTTGCTGATCTTTCACAAAAAACAGTAGCTGTTCAAAGAGGTGATTATGCCATTGATTTTCTTGAATCAGAACATATTAACTGTACTCTGATTTACGCCGATAATTTTTCGGATGCAACTCAATTGCTCCGGGATGGCGAGGCGGATGCTCTTATTGGGGATGAGCAGATTATTGAGTATAGCCTGTTCAACCAGAATTTATCTGAGGATGTTGTTGCAACAGGTGATACTCTGTATATCGGCCAGGACTGCATGGCTGTTGTCGAAGGAAACAGGATTCTCTGCTCAATAATCAGCAAGGGCATTGAACATGCTATCGAAAGTGGCATTGTTAAGGGAATTGAGCTCAAGTGGCAGGACAATCCAATCGTATTGTCTGCGTATTTTCGCTATAAAACCCATTTGCTGATCATTTCTGGCGTTATTCTGATAGCTGCAATTCTTGTATTTCTTTGGAATCTCAGGTTGAGGCATATCGTAGAGCGAAAAACCAGATCACTCTTCGAAAGCGAGATGCGGCTTAATCAGGCGCTTGCTCAGGCAAATCTGGGCTCTTGGGAATTTAACATGATTACGAGAGAAGTTCTTAACAATGACCATTATTTCATTATGCTTGGATACTCTCCGGGAGAGCAGGATTTTTCATACAATGGCTGGTTGAATCAGGTGCATCCTGATGACCGTGAATTTCTTGAATCCTATATAGCGGAATATTTAAGTAAGGATTCCGGGCGGTTTGAATGTGAATACAGGATGAAAACCAAAGAAGGTGAATGGATATCCATACATTCATGCGGGGGAATTGTTGACAGAGATTATGAAGGAAAACCAGTAAGAATAGCAGGAATACATCAGAATGTGACCAGAAGGAATCAATCGGAATATCTGGCCAGGAAAGCAGCTGAAGATTGGGAGAATACTTTTGATGCCCTTCCTGAACTTATTGCAGTGCTTGATTCAGCGGGGATAATTATCCGCGTGAACAGAGCTCAGGCTTTAGCCCTCGGAATGACAAGAGAAGAATGCATCGGAAAGAATTTGTGTACTCTTATATACCTTGAGGATGACTGTCTCCCTCCCATTTTCTCACGAGAGAAGACTCCATTTTTGCTTCGAGAGATGCACCTCGAGAAACTCGGTGGAGAATTTGAGGTAAGTATTGTTACTTCAGAAGATCCGGAAGACGGATCAACAAGAGTATTGCATGTGTTAAGGGACATAACAGAAAGAAAATCAGCAGAAGAGAAACAGAGAGAAATGGAACGCAGAGTTCAGCATATGCAGAAGCTTGAAAGTCTTGGTGTTCTTGCAGGAGGGATCGCACACGACTTCAATAATTTCCTGATGGCTATTCAGGGTTATACAGATCTTGCTGCTTCTGTTAACGAAGAGGAAAAAGTTCACCAATATCTGGATGAAATCAACAAATCTGTCGGGCTGGCCAGCGAACTCACCGGGCAGATGCTTGCATATTCAGGCAAAGGAAACTT
>JBDLJP010000174.1:0-5069 GCA_039714295.1 Candidatus Fermentibacterota bacterium | reverse complement strand
AGAGGTCAACCAGGTCTGTTCTCATCCCTTCCGACAGTTTCAGCTCGGTTTTCGCAGATGATTTACTGTCTTGCATATAGCTCAATATATGGACATCGTACTTTCAGCAGAACACCAGATGTAGTGTTTTTCACTTGACACCGGATACCCATAAAATATACTCGACAGGTGGAAGTTCGGTTACTGACGACCACACTGTGAATAACTGGCTTAATTTGAAATTATTCGAAAATCTTCTTCTGGAAGAAAATATTCTGCTGCTTTGGGGTATATCATGGACTGGCTGATTCGCAAGCGCGATGGTAAAATTGTAAATTTCACCAAGCTGAAAATTGAGAAAGCTGTCGAAAGAACGCTGAATTCTTCATCAACGGATGCTGATCCCGGCGAGATAGCCGATCAGGTTGAAGCCACCCTTTACATGAATTATTTCAAGAACGGTTCAATTCCTACGGTGGAGCATATTCAGGATTTCATTGAGGAAACTCTCGTTCTGCGGAAACTTACTTCAGCTGCAAGAGCATTCATTCTATATCGGGAAAAAAAGAACGAGACCAGAGATGTTGATCATCTGCTCAGCGGAATGGAGGAGACCGTTTCAGATTACCTTGGCAAATCCGACTGGAGAGTCAAGGAAAATTCAAACATGAATTATTCGCTTCAGGGTCTGAATTTTTACATGTCATCTTCCATTACAAGAAAATACTGGCTCAGTAAGATTTACACTCCCACAATCAGGAAATTCCAGGAAAGCGGGGATCTCCATATTCATGATCTGGGAATACTCGGCCCGTACTGCGTTGGCTGGGACCTGATGACTTTACTTAAAGAGGGATTCAGGGGGGCAAGGGGAAAAACCGAATCCTCTCCTCCTGCGCACCTCAGAACAGCTCTCGGCCAGATAGTCAACTTTTTCTATACCCTGCAGGGAGAAGCCGCAGGAGCTCAGGCATTCTCCAGTTTCGATACTCTACTGGCGCCTTTCATCAGACATGACAATTTGAACTACACGCAGGTCAAACAGGCTTTTCAGGAGTTCCTGTTCAATATAAATATTCCGACAAGAGTTGGTTTCCAGGCTCCATTCACCAACATAACAATGGATCTCAAGCCTTCATCAACCTTCCGGGACCAGCATGTTATTATCGGCGGTAAACCTAAAGATGAGATGTACGGAGATTTTCAGTCGGAGATGGACATGATCAACCGTGCTTTTGCCGAATTGATGATGAAGGGTGATTCGAAGGGAAGAATCTTCACTTTCCCAATACCCACATACAATCTTACAAAGGATTTTGAATGGGATAACGATGACCTGAAACCTTTATGGGAAATGACAGGCAAGTACGGTGTGCCCTATTTCAGTAATTTTGTCAATTCAGATATGAATCCCGACGATGCCCGGAGCATGTGCTGCAGACTTAGACTTGATAACAGAGAGCTTCGCAGCAGAGGGGGCGGTCTGTTCGGTTCGAATCCCCTGACTGGATCCATTGGGGTAGTTACGATCAACCTCCCCAGGATTGGATACACATCAGCTGATGAGAGTGAATTCTTCACTCGTCTCGCTGCAGTAATGGAAGCCGCAAGGGAATCCCTTGAGCTGAAGCGCGATCTGATAGAAAAGCTTACGGAACAGGGTCTTTATCCATATACCAGTCACTATCTCAGAACAATCAAGACTGATCTTGGAAAGTACTGGAGTAATCACTTTTCAACCATAGGACTTCTTGGCATGAATGAATGCTGCATGAACTTCCTCGGTGAAAGCATCGCCACGGAGGAAGGCCGCAGATGGTCCATCACTGTCCTGGATTTCATGAGGGATAAACTGACGGAATTTCAGGATGAAACCGGAAATCTGTACAACCTCGAGGCCTCCCCGGCGGAGGGCGCTTCCTACAGTCTTGCAAAAAAAGACAGAGAGCAATTCCCGGATACTTACTGTATGGGCTGTTCTGATCCGTACTACACGAACTCGGTCCACCTGCCGGTTACAGAGCAGAAGGATGTTTTCGGATTGCTCGAACACCAGGATCCACTTCAGACCATGTTCACCGGAGGAACTGTCGTTCATGTATTCATTGGCGAAGCTATTACTGACTGGAAGATGGTAAGAAAACTGGCGAAATCAATTGTTACCCGTTTCCATCTGCCTTACTTCAGTTTCACTCCCACTTTCTCTATCTGCCCTGTTCACGGTTATATTCCCGGAGAGCAGTTCCTCTGCCCTTACCCGCATACCGATGAGGAACTTGCGGAATTTGGCGCGGTTGTCAGCCCTGATGAATACGATCAGCTGCCGGAAGGCAGCTATGCAAAGGTCGATAATATCGATTCGGAGGCTCAGGGAAGCCTCTTCATCAACATTGGAAAGGTTTCAACAAATGTCTGATATAAAAGAAGACAAACGCATAAAAGCTGTTAAGACGGAAGTCTATTCAAGGATAGTAGGATACTACAGACCGGTCCAGAGCTGGAATAAGGGAAAAAGAGAGGAATTCTCTCAGAGGAAGTACATCTCGCTGAAAGCATCGGAAAATAAGGCTGATAGTTGATCCGATCCCTTACAGGCACAAGCCTGATCGAATATCCGGATAAGATATCATCCATAATATTCATATCCGGCTGTAATCTTCAATGCCCATACTGCCATAACCCTGAACTTGTAAGACCGGATATGCTGGACGAAGAGTTCGGACTTACACATGAAGAAGTTATTAACGAGCTGCTGAATCGGCAGGGATTTATTGAAGCGGTGACAGTTACGGGTGGTGAACCTCTTCTATACGGCGGTATTGCTGATCTTCTGGAGAACATTAAATCCAGAACGGATCTCTCCGTAAAGGTAGATACAAACGGAACCCAGCCCCGCATTCTGAAGGAGACGCTTCAGTTTACGGACTACATCGCAATGGATCTTAAAAGCTCCCCCTCCAAATACCTCAAGGCTACCGGGGAAAAAGCGGATTTCTCCGATATCCGGGATTCTATCGGTATTATCAAGTCCCTTCCCGCTTATGAATTCAGGACAACAATGGTTCCCGGCATCGTGGACCGTGATGATGTCATCAAACTCCTTCAGGAGGTAGGAAGGATTAAACGATACGTTCTTCAGAATTTTCATTCGCACAAGACACTCTCGCCTGAATTCACGGACATACCTATCTATCCCAGGGATTATCTTGAAGATACAGCAAATATCATAAAGGAATTGAATCTGGCTGAAGAGGTAACTATCCGGTTCTGATCCCTTCCTGCACTAAGATTTTGACATGCGCATTCCATATTAGTATATACTTATATACTGAAATGGAGACTGATGGAAACTGAGAATCACACTCTAAAGGAACTCTCCGAGCTAATGAGCCTGCTTGGAGTTGAAAGCAGACTGAAGATAATTACACTTCTGAGGGATTACGAATCCCTCTGTGTTAATTCTCTTGCCTGCCGCCTCGGAGTTTCTCAGAGTGCGGTTTCCCAGCATCTCAGAATTCTCCATCTGAAAGGTTTCGTTACTTCCCACAGAGACGGATACTACACCCATTACCATCTGAACAGAGATAAATTTGACAGTTCAATGAAGCTGCTGTCTCAGCTTTCTATAAGATGCGAACCGCCTGATCCCGATGATAAATGTAATTCGAAAGGAGACAAACCATGTGCGGATGCGAAGGAAAGTGTCAGAAACCGGAAAACCTGAAAAGCAAACCGGAAGATTGTTCCCCCGAACAGATACATGAATGTCATGGACCGGAAGGTCATCATTCATGCAACTCAAACAAGAAGGAAAAGTAATGAAGCGAATAATACTCCTTGCACTGAGCATCGTTGTAGTCGGTACTTTTGCAATAGCGCAGGCTCAGGAGGACACTTCAGTCCATGATTGCGATAACTGCGAAACAGTTGATGAGGAGTGCAGCTGCGGTGGCACTGTTGACGGCTGTACGGACAATTGCGACACCTGCGACGAACACGATGATACTGCAGGATGCGAAGATGAAGAGTGTGATTGCGAAACTCCATGTGATGACTGCACCTGTGATGACAGCTCTTCGGAAGAAGTAGTTGAAGAAGAGATTCAGCACTGCGGCGGCGGCTGCCATTAACCTTTATTGATCCATAGATAGAGCAGGTGGCAGCCGCCTGCTCTATTTTTCTGTGACAATTACGTAATCATGACTTTATCACTACCGAAATATCTTCCTCTTCCTTATAACCTTTAAGGGAAGATACAATACCTCGAACAGCTCCCTCGATCATACCCGCCGGAAAACTGCCCAGTTCAACAATCCTCCCTCCCAGCTTCACTTCAACTGAGCCTGGGGCATAGAAGCAGTCCTCCTCCCTCCTGTCTCCCTTGAGCAATGCTTCTGCAAACCGCCTGCAGTCCAGACCGCACCTGCCGCATTCCTCAGCGCTTTTCTGCGGCAGCAGATTGAATGTTTTTGCGAAGATATCGTCGGGAGAGATGGATGATTCTTCTCCTTCGTATCGTGCAAGAAGCAGTGAATCATCACTTACCGCTCCGTTGCCGCAGATAACAACTGGAGCAATCATATTCATGCCTGTACGCACGAGGAAAATGTCAGGAGGCATGGAGCGCATCATACTCATTACCGACATTGATCCTGGGAAAGATACTTCGAAGCCGCCGTCTTCGCTATCTGAGACAACGCATACAATCTTATTCGGCAATGCATTGCTGAATGTCGATATGAATTTGTCTGCCAGATCGTCGGATCCGCTGATTTTAACACACTTCATTAAATCCACTCCTCAGAAAACATGAACAGAATTTGCCTTGAAAGATATATATACATTCAGGCCTTCTGAAAGATTCAGCTCGGATAGAGCGCTTCTCGTAACGGTCGATACTATCAGCACATTACCGCAAATAACACTTACACTGAAAACAGAACCTGTGCGTTCAATTGATACGATCTTTCCTGTAAAATGATTCCTCTCGCTCGTAACCGTACTTTCCCTTGAAACAACAATAACCTCGGGCGGTATTGCCAGAAAGCCATGCCCCCTCTTACTTGAAGTATGCCTTACAAAGAGTTCTT
>JBDLJP010000173.1:0-5072 GCA_039714295.1 Candidatus Fermentibacterota bacterium | reverse complement strand
CTTAAGGGCATCAAACCAGGTGTTACGCTCAAGATAATTCGCGAGCCTTTCATTTGTTTTTTCAAGGTGTGAAAGGTAGACTGAATCTACCGCAAGCTCCTCAAGTCTTTCCTGACTTACATGTCCAAGCAGGCGTACAGGGTTGTGATAGGTACTTTCCCAGAGATCGGAGTCGATCCATCGGAATAATTCTATTGCCTCTGTATTCCACGTCCACCATGTGTTGTAAGCGATCTTCTTAAGTGCGGCTAGCGGCTCCGGTATTCTGGGTATTACTCTGAAATTTTCAGTTCTCAATGTATGCGCCTTCCGTGAATCCCTCTATCTGCTCGGGGAACGATTATCTCAGTTATGTAATATATTCATAAAATCGAATGCAATGGAGGAGATAGTTTTGAAAATAGTCTGTTTAGCACAAATACTTTTTGTACTGAGTTTTCCGGCAGCCGGAGGTTCCGTCACCAGAACGCTTCATTTCGACCCGGCTGATGTCAGCCTTCAGCTGAATGATATCTGGACTGTTGCCCTGATGCCGGGATTCGAGCAGAGGGGTATGCCCGGAACTCCCCTTCTTCCGGCTATACCCGAGATATTCCTGCTTCCCGATGGTGCTGCGAACATTACTTTCAGCGCAGTACCTGTCGAAAAGACTGAGATCGGTCTCCCCGGAACAGCGATTATTCCAGCAACTGAGCTTCGACCGTTCAGTTCGCATATTACAAGTTCTGTACACCTGCCTGACCCGGTCGTTTACTCATCGGAATCCCCCTGGCCTGAGAATCCTGTTATAAGCACACACACCGGCACTCTTGCAGGGATCAGAGTAGCTTCCTGTCTTATTCAGCCATGGGTCTATATCCCGCAAACCGGTTCGCTCAGCATTATTAATGAAATAGAAGTAACCGTAACCTGGGAAGAGGGTTCCTATTTCAATCTGACTGCCGAACAGAGAAGAATTGCCGGAAACAGGATTAATGCTCTTGAAGGCACTGTTGAGCAGTCTTCTCCATACGATTCTCCCGCTGTTCTTCAGGGAGATGCCCAGTACCTTCTGATCTGCGACAGTTCATTCACAGAAACCATGGAACCACTCGCCTCTTTTCACGAGGGCAGGGGATACACGGTTGAAACAGCCGCTGTGCAGGATATACTTTCCATCTTCCCGGGCAACGATAACGCTGAAAAACTCCGTAATTTCATTAAGAACAGATTCCTTGAGCACGGTACGATATTTGTACTCCTTGCCGGAGATGAAACACTCGTTCCCGTGAGAAGGATCTACACCTATTGCGAAACCTATGCTGATACCGCTGCTGTGGATCTTTATTACGCTGATCTGGACGGCACATGGGACGCCAGCGGAGATGGCGAGTACGGTCAGCCCGATGACAGCCTTGATCTCTATGCGGATGTTCTGCTGGGCCGGGCACTCTTTTCTACTGTCGATGAAGCGGAGTTATTCGTTCAGAAAAATCTTACATACCAGGACACTCCACCCGCAGGAGACTGGCAGACAAAGGCTGTTCTTTGCGGAGCTGTCCTCTTCGAGAGTATCGGTTATACCTCGGACAAGGGATGCGATTCCATAGCTGTCGAATTTCCTCCTTACTGGGAAGTGAATAAATTCTACGAAGAGCTGCCCGGAGGAGGTTTCACGGAACACATTCCGGTTATAAGCAGCGGTACCGCATGGAATCACTACGCAGGGCATGGAAATGAAAGGGGTATTTACTGGCATAAAGCTCCCCTGGGTATGATGACGAACTGGATCGCTTCGGACAGCATTCATAACGGCGATAAAGCCGGTATACATACCAGTATAGCGTGTCATCCCGCCGAATACATCGGATATGAAAGCTGTGCGGAGGTTCTTCTCAACAAACCTGACGGCGGCGGAGTTGCCGTGCTTTTCAACACAAGCTACGGCTGGGAGGGGCATTGGCCTTCCCTCGGAGCCAGCGAACGGATGTGCATAGACCTGTCCAGGCAGGTTTTCGGTTCGCAGGCATCCAGTCTTGGTCTTGCTTTCGCTATAGCCAAGGATCTCCGGATCCCCTTTATGAACGGAGGCTACGACCGTACATTCCAGAGTCTCCTGTCCTGGAGCGCTTTTATGGATCCTGCTCTCGTGGTCATGCATACAGAGGGAGGTGGATATGTACCTCCTGTTGCACTTAACTTAGCACCTCCATACCCCAACCCGGCAGAGAGGGATGCTCCGGTCTCCTTTTATGTGGATTTCGATGAGGGATATACAGAAGTATCGGTACACGATCTTTCTGGAAGACTCATGTGGAAAACATATGTCTCACTGCCCCAGAGTGTAAGCTGGGAGGGAACGGATTCAGCGGGCAGAAGAGTTCCTGCCGGAGTCTACATTATCTCCGCGAGGATAGGTGCTTACACCACCAGTCGGCTTACTACAGTACTTGACTGATTCGATTATAAATATCCGAGTCTGCTCAGACTGAGAACCTGTTTTTCAGAACGGGATGGAATACTCAGCCCGGCTTCCATGTATCAGAACAGGAACAGGAAAACAATCAACATGGAGGTTTGAATAATGAAACATCTGATAATCGCAGTTCTGATCCTTGCAGCTGCGGCATTTGCAACGGAACAGACCGCAACGGAAACCGGTACCGGCAGAATGCAGGTTCTCGGCGGTGAGGGGGTTGTGGGAGAGCTTCCCCTCGAGCACACTTCAGTCGTGATAGACGTAAGCGGTAACCTGCAGAGGGCTACCGTCAGGCAGGTGTACGGCAATCCCTACGATGAGGTTATAGCAGCTGTCTACACATTTCCCCTTCCCCAGAGCGCAGCCGTCGACAGGATGGACATGTGGATAGGCGACAGGCTTATCGAAGGGAAAATCCATGAGCGTCATCTGGCGCAGCAGATATACAATGAAGCCATAGAAGCCGGTCAGACCGCAAGCCTTCTGGAACAGGAGCGTCCCAATATCTTCACGCAGACTGTTGGTAATATTCTCCCCGGTGACAGCATCGTTATAGAGATAAGTTACGTGGCGCCTGTTGAATACGATGACGGTGAGTATGAAATCGTATTTCCGATGGTCGTGGGACCCAGATTCGTTCCAGGGGGAGATTTGGTCAGAAGGGTCTTCGATATGTACGAAGTTTCCACTTCCGTTGAAGATGCTGACAGGATAACACCGCCTATTGTCCCTGAAGGTACAAGAACCGGTTACGATATAGAAGTTTCCGTCAACCTGAACCCGGGCGTAGCGATTCAGGAGTACGAATCACTCAACCATGAAGTTGATACAAAGCTGAGCTGGAACGGAACCGTTACCATCACTCTCGAGAACGAAGATGAGATACCGAACAGGGATTTTGTTCTGAGATACACGACCGCCGCAGACAGAATTCAGAGCGGAGTTATCGCTCACAACAGCGAAATGGGCGGTCATTTCATGATGATTCTTCAGCCCGATGCGAACATCGATGTTGGTGAGATTACACCCAAGGAGATGTTCTTCGTTGTTGACTGCTCAGGTTCAATGAGCGGGCAGCCCATGGATGTCGCGAAGGAGACTGTAAGGCAGTTCGTCCGCGGGATGAATCCGAATGACTCTTTCCAGATTATGAGATTCAGCGAGACCTCAAGCAGTATTTCCAGATCTCCCCTTGGTAACACAGAAGAGAATGTTGAACAGGGAATACGGTACATCAATAACATGAGCGGTATCGGCGGAACCATGATGATACAGGGTATAAGGGCTGCGATCGGTTATCCTGAAGACCCCGAAAGGATGCGTTTTGTCATTTTCCTTACCGATGGTTTCATAGGTAACGAAGCGGAGATCCTTGGTGAACTTCAGAGAACACTTGGAGAAAACACCCGCCTTTTCAGTATAGGCGTCGGTTCCAGTCCTAACAGATACATCATCGAAGGCCTTGCCGAAGAAGGCAGGGGACATGCGTATTACGTGGGACTTAATGAAGATCCGGACGAATCGGTTGCTGCCATTTACGATAAGATTAACGATCCCTACCTGGTTGGAATAGATATCGACTGGGGCGATCTTGATGTCCATGACATCTACCCATCGAGAATACCTGATCTTTACGCTGGAGAACCGCTTGTAATTGTGGGACAGTACAATGGATCAGGAACCGAGACGATCAGTCTTTCAGGCACGGTCGCCGGGGAGCGTTGGGGACAGGAATTGAGTGTTACACTTCCTTCCCGTGAAGAGGAGAACGATGTGATCGCTACCCTCTGGGCCAGGAAGAAAATTCATGACCTGACGCGGGATATGTACGACATTTACGGATACATGTCCAATGATCAGGACATCATCGATGAAATTACAGACACTGCCCTTGATTATCAGATAATGAGTGAGTACACATCATTCGTAGCTGTTTCCGAGGAAGTCCGAACCGATCCGGACAGTGGAGAACCGGTCACGGTTCAGGTTCCCGTCAATATGCCCGATGGAGTTTCTTACGATGGCATCTTCGGTACTGATTCTGATGGTGAATTCAATTCATTGCATTATTCCAGAAGCACTGCTCCCTCAACGAGCACAGGTTATGCAAGAGGCATAACAGGAGTCACTGGAGGAGCCATGCAGGCTGAGGAATGCTGTGATATCAATCCGGATTACTATAACGATGGGTCTTTCGAAGAATTCTGCTTTACCGAAGTAACCCATGTTTCGGTTACACCCACCCTTGGTTTACTGCCCTCCGTTGTCCGCAGCGCGGCAAGGGAGCTTGTGGTTGGGCTTAACGAGGTATATCAGAACTTCATCGACAACCTTGATGAGAATGACGAATGGCCTGTCGGCATCGTTACGTTCAATGTCACCGTTGACGATTCAGGCAGTGTTACATCTGTAACGGTTGCAGGCAGCGGCATTGACAGGGAACTTGATGGTGAACTTTGCGAAGTTATGGAAAGTCTCAATGTACCTGCGCCGCCGGATGGGGCAGGAACAATCCGGATACAGTACAATTTTCAGAAGACCTGGTAGAACCGGACTTTGAATGAACTCGGGGGCGGGAGAAATCCCGCCCCTGAATTCACAGGCTCAAATCGAT
>JBDLJP010000172.1:0-5122 GCA_039714295.1 Candidatus Fermentibacterota bacterium | reverse complement strand
ATACTTGCCGATGAGATTAACAGAGCACCTGCCAAAGTCCAGAGCGCTCTTCTTGAAGCCATGCAGGAGCGTCAGGTTACATTCGGCGGTAAGACTCATCGTCTTCCATCTCCCTTCTTTGTTATGGCAACACAGAATCCCATAGAACAGGAAGGGACATATCCACTTCCTGAAGCCCAGGTAGACAGATTCCTGATGAAACTGAAGGTTGACTATCCCACAGCTGAAGAGGAAATCGAGATACTCAAGAGAATCGGCGGTAAACCGGTTCCCGCAATAGAACCGGTCATGACCACAGACGATGTTATTCAACTTCAACAGTTATCTTCAACTGTTGTTGTGGAAGATGTTGTCATGGATTACATGGTCAGACTCACAGCTGCGACGCGTCATCCCAGACAGGCGGGACTTAAAGATATTGAAGATCTCATCTCGGTGGGAGCAAGCCCTAGAGGAACCCTGGGGCTTCTTTCAGCATCGAGGGCAAGGGCTTTTATGTACGGACAGACATTTGTAGATCCCACAATCGTGAAAGAAGTGGCACATGATGTCCTTCGGCACAGAATAATCCTTTCCTTTGAAGCGGAGGCGGAAGAAATAGGTGTAGAGGAAATCCTTGACAGAATTCTGAACCGGATCCCTGTGAAATAACCGAGTAACAGGCTATGGAAAACGTACATTCACTCTTCAATCGAGTCAGAAGAATTGAGCTTCGAACGCGGAAACTGGTAGCACAGCTGGTATGCGGTGATTACAGTTCAATATTCCGAGGGCATGGAATGGAGTTCTCCGATCTTCGTCCTTATATAGAGGGTGATGATCCTAAACTGATCGACTGGAACGTATACGCCAGAACCCGGACCCCATTCGTCAAAGTCTTTACAGAGGAAAGAGAGCTTCAGGTGCTTCTGCTTGTTGATCTATCCGGCAGCCTGAGATTCGGCTCGCTTAATCTGACAAAAGCTGAGAGAGTAGCGGAAGTTGCCGCGGTACTTGCACTTTCCGCCTCGGAAAGCAATGACAGAATAGGCATGCTTACATTCTCCGATAAAGTCCATGACTACATACCGCCTGAGAAGGGAAGAAAGCATGCCCTTGGGCTTATTCGCAGGATACTGGAGATACCGGACAAGCAGGCCCATGCAGACATTGACAACGCACTGAAATACATGGGCAGAGTCTTGAAAAAGAGAGCTCTTATTTTCATAATAAGCGATTTCGCTTTTCCTTCCGGCAGCAGGCTCCTTAAAGCTGCAGTTCAGAAGCATGATGTGGTGGGAATACACGTATTCGACCCTAGAGAACTACATCTGCCAATGATGGGAAGAGTCCGCTTCAGGAACCCCGAGACAGGCAGCGAGAAAGTCGTTAATACGAGCTCTCGAACCTGGAGAAAGAAATTCGCGGACAATGTCCGTATGGTCCAGCAGGCCAGGGAAGAGCTATGCAGAGAAAACAGGCTGGATCTCATGAGCATATCTACTTCAGACAATCTTGTTCTTCCTCTGCGAAGGTTCTTCGAATTGAGGAAAAAGCGGAGACGCAGATGATTCCTGGAATTCTGACCGCATTGCTACTGATTTCCAGTATGGATACTGTTAGTACTTCTCTGGGGCTACCGGTAACGATTGATTATTCCATCCCGGAGAATTGTATGCCCTTACCTCTTGATCCGACCGATGATTTTATTCTTCTTGGGCAGCAGGCGGACCGCATTACCATAATTCCAATTGCACTTGATACACTTGTTCTGCCTCCCATGCGTGCTCTTTCAGATTCTGTAGAAATCATGTTTTCCCCGCCTCTTGTCGTGGTTGCCAGAACAATGACAGATACAACATGGATCGTTCCGCTTTTCCCCGCGCCTCTGCTTCACACAATTCCTCCCGGACTGCCCCGGGATTATCTGCAGCGACACTGCTTCTGGGAACGATGGGGGAGACCTTCATCGAACAGATGGCTTCTTCCGCTTATTCTCTCTGCAGCTCTGATTATCTCAGCGCTTCTTATCTGGATTATCCATCGAAGAAACTCCAGACTTCAGACTGCTGATATTTCTACAGTATCTGACATCTCTACTTCTCCTCTCGCTGAAGTCAGAGCTCTTCTTGATTCAAAAGCTTTCGCTGAGGGCAGATGGCCTGAATACTATAAAGACATTGACCATCTATTCAGGAATACACTTGATGCAAAATTCGATATTTCGAACAGGGCTTTCACATGGCGCCAGATAAGAACGCAGCTTAACAGAGAAAAGAATACTGGAGATCTGCTAGCTGATGCAACAGAGCTTTCCAGGGAGATAACACTTCAGAGATACGCCGCATGGGGCGGTTCAAGAGAAAGAGCAAGAAGATTCACATTAATTCTCCTAAAACTCAGAGAGGAGTGGCACAGGCAATGACTTTCCAATTCCTGCCCTTCCTGCTCCTGATTCCTCTGATTATCGCTCTCGATTTCCTCCTGTCTCGAAAATCCAAAACTGTATCACAGACTTACAGCGGACCGTTTTCCTTTGATTCTATTTCCGGTTCTGCCCTCTCCAGATTCATTCTTCCACTTCAATACACAGGAATCGCACTTCTCTGTATCGCCATGGCAAGACCGCAGCAGGATTTTGAGCGGCTTCCGGAAGCCGGCGAAGGCGTGGATATCATTATTACACTTGATGTTTCCGGCAGTATGACCCAGACGGATTATTACCCCAGCCGACTTGCGGCGGCAAAAAGGGCAGCTCTGATATTCATTGAAGGCAGGCCAAATGACAGAATAGGGCTTGTCATCTACGCTGAACAGCCGAGAACTCTATGCCCCCCAACCTTCGATCACGAAACACTGAAACGTTTCATACAGAGCGCGGAACTCGGAGCACTGCAGGATGGAACTGCCATAGGATCGGGTCTCGCGGTCGCGGCGAAGGGTTTCAATTACTCACAGACCTCCAGACGAGTGATCGTTCTTATCTCGGATGGTGAGGACACATCCAGCCAGCTGGATCCGATAACTGTAGCGCGGGCGATTAATACAATACACGGAGACAGCCTTAAAATTTACACCGTAGCAATCGGAAAACCCTTATCGGAAGACGGTCTCGGACTGGACATGGAAACTCTGTCGTCCATTGCAGATATTAACGGAGGGAGATTATTCAATGTTGAATCTCCAGAGGAGCTTGATGAGGTTTATTCCGCGATTGATTCCCTTGAAGCCTCTACACTTCCCGCGGAAGGTCTTTTCGTATACAGAGATTCCTACATGTTTTTCCTGATCTCCGGTTTGATCCTGTTGCTTGTATCGAATATCATGAAATACAGATTCTTCAAAGTAGCAGGTGATTGATGGAATTCCAGCATCCTTTCTTCCTGCTTCTATTTCTTCTTATCCCTTTGTACTGGTGGCTGCGTGTAAAGTGGCATAACAATGAGATTAAGTTTCTCAGATTATTCGTCAGACCTGTTCTATGGGAGAGGGTCAGGATAACACCTCCGCCTTCCAGATTATCCTCCAGGATACTCTGGACAACCGCTCTTGCTCTTTCAATAACAGCCCTCAGCGATCCAACCTGGGGCAGGTCATCTGCAATTATCTCAACTGGCAGCAAGAATCTGGTTATAGCTCTCGATGTATCGCAATCCATGGCTTCGATGGATGAGATGCCATCCAGAGCAGCTAGAGCAGCCAATGAAATAAGGAGGCTTGCTGAAGAACTCGACGATGTAAGAATTGCTCTTGTTCTCTTTTCCGGATCATCCAGGCTTGCTTCACCGCTGACCCTTGACAGGGAGTTTCTGATTAGCCGTCTTCCGGACGATGTCTGGAGCAGCTCTGATATCATTCCAGGCACCAGACTCAGTGATATGGTCAGACTGATGGTTTCCACACTCCCGGAGATGGATCTTGAAGCCAGCCTAGGTATAATATTCAGTGATGGAGGTTTCCATGATTATGCCATCGAAAGTGCCTCTACAGAGGCCAGGCTTCATGGAATGAACCTTGTGACAGTCGGAGTCGGTGGTCCCATCGAAATTACTGTCCCCGCCAGAGATGGGGGACTCCTTCTTACTGCAACTGGAGATACTGTCCGAACTGCTCTGGAAGAGGGGTCACTCGAGGAACTGGCTGAAAGTACAGGTGGGATCTACGTAAGACTCTCCGGAACGGATGATCTCGTTTCAATTGTAAAAGCCTTTCTGGAACATATCTCCGCTGAGAACAGCGAACTGGCAACAGGCGGCACCACTACAAAAAGAAGATATCAGTATTTTCTTGCTCCAGCCCTTCTGCTTTTCGCGGCTGCCATGATCCTTGAGAGGAGGGGGCTATGATACTTGTTATACTTATCCTGCTTCAGTCCCTGAACGGTCCGACTCCTTCAGAGCTTGCAGATACGGCGGCAGAGTATTTCATGAACGGTCAGTATACAGAAGCAGCAGATCTCTGGAATGATCTTCTTGCCAGAATGCCTCACCGGACCCGTATAGCCTACAACCTTGCAGCTTCCTTCTTCGGTATGGATTCTCCAGCAGCTGCTGATTCAATCCTTATGCTGGTTTCGGATCATGTTGATGCGGATACTCTAGCCTCTGCTGTTGCCCTTACCAGCCTGGCGCTGGCTATAAAGACCGAAGATTACGGCGGAGTAGAAAGTGCCGTGAGCAATCTTATCGAAAACATCTCGGATGGTGTATCAATGGATTGTGAAAAGATCGGGCTCGAAGCCGGCATTAACTGGCTGGAGAACCACGATCCCCCCGATGAGCAGAGCCAGGATCAGCAGGATCAGAACGAAGATCAGCAGGATCAGAACGAAGATCAGCAGGATCAGAACGAAGATCAGCAGGATCAGAACGAAGACCAGCAGGATCAGAACGAAGACCAGCAGGATCAGAATGAAGACCAGCAGGATCAGAATGAAGACCAGCAGGATCAGAACGAGGAATCCCCTCAGCCGCCCCCTCAGATAGATGAAATGACCCCCGAGCAGGCACAGGCAATACTGGATCTTATCGAAGAAGATCTGGCATCTGATGATCCTGCAGCCACTGGTAAAGCTGGTCTTCCGGCAGGACCGGTCTGGTAATGGTTCTTTTTCTCTTCTCCCTTTTTCTCAGTACTCCTGAAT
>JBDLJP010000171.1:0-5126 GCA_039714295.1 Candidatus Fermentibacterota bacterium | reverse complement strand
CTCCTGTTCAGGCGCAGGCTTGCATCTATATAAAACGGAATGAGGATGTGGTCATAATGACCTGACCGAAAACATCCCTGCGCAGAATGCCGGCACATCCCTGCCGTGTCCTGATCGAGCTGCCGCGAAGTTCAATTATCGCGGAATATCGGATGTGCTGTTCTGCTGGATCGCTGAGGCTTCTAATAAAGCTGATGAATCGGAATCAGTTGAGCTCGATGATTTTGGGGGTTGAGCGGTTTCTGAGAGGACCTGCTCTATCCGGTCAACCAGGCGTGTCAGTTCACCACTCTGGCTTTCTGCCAGTTCCTCGGAATTCTCTCTCTTCTGAAAGAGTTCATCTGCTATATTCAGTGCGGCAAAAATAGCCACCTTGGCTGTGGAAGCCATGGTGGCGTTATCTGTCATCTGACGCATTTTCATGTCTACATAATGAGCAATATCTGATATGTAAGCAGATGAACCTGCTCCCCGGATAGTATACTCCCGCCCGAAAATATTCACGCGGGTTACTTCATTCCGGTTGCTCATTTATCCCTCTTACTTAATCGCCTTCAATATTAATACTATCCAGTTTATCCAGCACTGCCGATAATCTTCGCTTGACTTCCTGCCTTTCCCGCAGGAGTCTTGCGCTGTGAATTCTAAGTTTATTGTAGCCGTCAGAATCCACCGAGTCTACACTGTTTTCCAGTCTGGACTCAAGTTCACTTCCCCGTGTTGCCAATTCATCTCGTTGAGTATGTATTGACCTGAACCTGACTATCAGTCTATTTATGGTCTCGGTCAACCTCTCAAGATCTTCCGATTGGGACACGGATTATCCCCTCTCCCTCAGAGAGCGGCTTTGGCTGCTTCCACAACCGTCGCAAATGCTTCCGGATTCTTTACGGCCAGATCAGCGAGTGTCTTTCTGTCCAGTTCTATACCTGCCGCTTTGATCCCGGCAATAAAATTACTGTACTTCATTCCATGCTCACGGACAGCGGCATTTATCCGCGTTATCCAGAGTGAGCGGAAATCTCTCTTTTTGTTTCTGCGGTCACGGTACTGATACTCAAGAGCTTTTTTCCTGGCTTCAGTGGCTACGGTGTAGAGCTTCCTTCTTCCGCCGAAGTACCCTTTAGCTTGCTTCAGCCTCTTCTTATGCTTCTGTTTCCTGGCAACAGCGTTCTTAACTTTACTCATTTTTCAACTCCGGATGCTAGGGCAGCAGTTTCCTGAGCCTTTTCGAATCAGGCTTGGATGCTATGCTGCCTTTTCGCAGTTTTCTTACTCGTTTTGCGTTCTTCTTCGTCTTGATATGATCAGCAAAGGGTCTGTTCATCTTGAATTTTCCTTTTGCTGTTTTCCGGAACCGCCTGGCGGCTCCCTTATGGGTTTTCATTTTAGGCATCAGTTCTCCCTAACTAGTTTCTCTCTTTTAACGGCGAGATGATCATGGTCATCTGACGCCCTTCCATACATGGTTTTCTTTCAATGTGACCGTATTCATCAAGATCCTCAGCAAGTTTCTCAAGAAGAGCGTAACCCTGATCCTTATAGGATAGCTGACGACCCCGGAATACAACGGTTGCTTTTACTTTATGTCTTAATTCAAGGAATTCACGAGCATGCACCATTTTGAAATGGTAATCATGTTCTTCTGTGTTGGGTCTGAATTTAACTTCCTTGAGACCCCCTGTATTCTGGCTTTTCCTTGCTTTTCTTTCTTTTCTTTTCTGACTGTAACGGAACTTCCCATAATCCACAATACTTGCGACGGGCGGGTCTGCTCCGGGTGAGATCTCAACGAGGTCAAGGCCTGCAACCGCAGCCATGTCAAGCGCCTCCTGTAAACTCAGTATTCCGACGTGATCCCCATTCTCATCAAGTAATCTCACACGGGGGCTTCGAATGTCCCCATTAACCCTGTTCTGTTCCCTTTTACTGATGAACTGACCTCCTGTTCAGGGTAATTCCGGTCTTCTGCATCCGGTCATAATAATATCAATCGCCTCGTCCAGTTCCATTGATCCTTTATCGCCTTCTCCGTGGATACGCATAGAGACCCTGCCCGACTCAGCCTCCCGCTCACCGATAATGAGCATGAAAGGAACCTTACCGGTTTCCGCTTCACGGATCCTGTAACCTACGGTCTCATTTTTGCCGTCAAGCGCACAGCGGATATCCAAATTATTGAGGATATTCTCAACTTCTTCAGCTCTTTCCACCTGAGACTCCGTAATAGGTAAGATAACAACCTGATGGGGAGCAAGCCACCCCGGAAGGTTGCCTGCGTAGTGTTCGATAAGGTTGCCTATGAACCGTTCAATAGATCCGTACAGGGCTCGATGAACCATGAACACCCTGTGCTCCTGTCCATCCTTACCAATGTATGTAAGATCGAAGCGCTGCGGGATATTAAAATCGAACTGGATAGTGGGTCCCTGCCAGTATCTGCCAAGGGCATCCCTCATCTTGATGTCGATTTTGGGACCATAAAAAGCCGCCTCACCGGGAACAGTGCTGTAGTCCTCACCCATCTCATCAAGCGCGTTTTCCAGGGCGGGTTCAACCTTCTTCCATTCCTCGGGTTCGCCTGCATAGTGTTCAGGATCTGCAGGATCCATCAGTGAGAGCTCGATCCTGTAACCGAAACTGAATATTTTCAGGAAATACAGAGCAAATCTTACGACCTTCTGAATCTCTTCTACTATCTGGTCTTCCGTGCAGAAAATATGCCCGTCATCGACAGTGAAGCCGCGCACCCGCATCAAACCGTGCAGCACGCCGCTCTTTTCGTACCTGTAAACCATACCAAGCTCGGCAAGACGCATCGGAAGTTCTCTGTATGATCTTTTACTGTTCCTGTAAATAATGATGTGCCCGGGGCAGTTCATCGGTTTCAGGGCATACTCGCCTTTATCTATATCAAGAAAGTACATGTTATCTTTGTAGTAATAGTAATGCTCAGAGGTTTTCCATAACTCAACCGGGGCTATATGCGGAGTGCTTACCAGCTGATAGCCTTCACTTTTGTGTGCTTTCTTCCAGTGGTTCTCAAGTTCCTCGCGGACAATGGTTCCGGCGGGCAGCCAGTATACAAGTCCTGGGCCTCCATCGCCTCCTATTTTGAAGAGTCCAAGCTCAGGACCCAGCTTTCTGTGATCCCTTTTCTTTGCCTCTTCAAGCAGTGATATATACTCTTTCAGGTTTTTCGACGAATCGAAAACGGTTCCGTATATCCTTGTCAGCATCTCGTTTTTCTCATCGCCGCGCCAGTAGGCGCCTGCTGTGCTGAGAAGTTCAAAATGCTTGATACATCCCGTCGATGGCACATGGGGGCCTCTGCAGAGATCCAGGAATTCTCCATTTCCGTACACGGAAACGATCTCTTCGGTATCCCGCAGTTCTTCGAGGAGTTCCAGTTTGTACTTCTCGCCCTTTTCCTCGAACAGCGCAACCGCATCTTCGAAGCTCATATCCTTGCGGATGAAGGGGAAATTTTCCTTAACCTGTCTTTTCATTTCAGCGGCTATTTCCTCGAAGGCTGAAATACCGGGAAAATCAGGTATGTCAAAATCGTAGTAATATCCGTCATTGATTGAAGGACCTATAGCAAACCTGGTACCGGGATACAGCTTCTGGACTGCGGATGCCATCAAGTGAGAACAGCTGTGCCTTAGGGCTTTCTTACCCTCTTCATCGCGGAATGTAAGGATTTCGATCTTTCCGTCATCATGCAGGGGCCGGCTAAGATCCATGAGCTCACCGTTGAACCTTATTATCAGTGCACTCCTGGCGAGTCCCGGAGAAATGTCACCTGCGATCTGCAGACCGGTAGTACCTGCCTTATACTCTTTAATACTGCTGTCAGGAAATACTATACGCATAATCCAGGGACCTCCTTCCGGTCATGGAAACACAAAAAAATGGTGGGCGATACTGGACTTGAACCAGTGACCTCTTGCATGTCAAGCAAGCACTCTAGCCACCTGAGCTAATCGCCCACCGAAACAACTATTACGTGGCTCGAAGGATAAGTGCAAACGGCGTAATCGTCAAGGTTAAATAGGGACGGAGGGATTTTATTTTGAATTGCGAAATAAAACAATCAGACTATCGATCATAACTACGTATTATTCACGTTCTATGAATAAAAAGCCTCCGTCCCTATTAAATCAGGTCTGACTTTCCCGGGTTTACCCAGCCTGCATCGGACTGAATATCGGTGAGATAAATCACTATATCGGCGTTCCATTGCCCATCTGTGAAACTGACCAGTTTATCCGCTTCGCTCTGATTGATCGTATAGCACCATATATGTGGTAATGTTGCATCCCAGATATTTGTAGTTTCATAAACTATAAGGTCAGCTTCTGACCGGATTGAAGTTACATACACCTTGAAATCAGCTTCAGCTGCGATATCCATTTTACAAAGCACAGGCATGAATCTCCTCCTTTTCACTTATCATAATACAGAAGACGAAGTTCTATTAAACTCAACCCTCGGAGCCGGAGAGGAGTACGGGTTTCTGAATATTGCTGCCTCCATGAACGATCGTTGTTCCCGCCTCTCCATCAAGAGCCGAAAGAAGATTGCCTGGTGAACTTATAACAACCCTCTCGCCGCCATGCTTGAGAAATCCTATCGATGCCCGGATCTTCGGAAGCATGGAACCCGCCGCGAACTCTCCCTGATATACGTACCGCTCCATATCCTCGAGTGTAGCGCTGCGGATAGACTTCTGTTCAGGTTTTCCGAAGTTAAGGTACACTTCCGGTACGGAGGTGGATATTACATAAGTATCGGCTTCGAGGCGAGTGGCAAGAAGCGCGCTGACATGATCCTTATCGATAACAGCCGCAACACCGCGAACCTTGTAACCCTCACGGATCACGGGAATACCTCCGCCTCCAGCGCATATGACGATCTGACCGGCATTGACAAGCGTCCTGATGGACTCAAGCTCAAGTATTCTCCTGGGCTTGGGAGAAGATACAACACGTCTCCATCCCCTTCCGGAATCCTCCTTCATAACCAAGCCGAATTCCTCATGGATACTGCGGGCTTCGTCCTCAGTGTAGAAAGGACCAACAGGTTTTAACGGATTCTCAAAAGCGGGATCATCTGGAGCAACC
>JBDLJP010000170.1:0-5142 GCA_039714295.1 Candidatus Fermentibacterota bacterium | reverse complement strand
AAGATTCTACTCATCCACAGGTAATCTCATCGGAACAATTAAGAATACAGTTGAAAGAGAGGAAACTCTCCCTTACCTATACACCCCTGACACTTACGGATTCGCAGTTCTATCGGCCCGGCAGCTTGCCTCAAGGGCAATACTGGAGCTGTTCCCGATCGAAGTCGGTTTTACCGCTTCGAACAGTGAAGTATTTACAATTCCAGCTGGAATTGATCAGGGCATCTCAAAGGGTACGATCATGGCAGTGCTTGCTTCGTCAACAGGTATGCCTGACGATATTGAGGAATACCAGCACCTCAGAAGCAAGGGGCTTCTTCAGATAATGGATTCCCGAAGCTCTCAGTCAACTGCACGGCTCCTGTCCGGTCACCTGATCGATGGAGGAGCCGTAACAGCAATAGAGCAGTCAGCTCCAGCTGTTCTGTATCTGGAGTACGCTGGATTTGTTATGTCTTCAGAACCAGGAGAAGGTCTTGAGGATAACGCTGCGGAATGGGGCAGTAATATGAGGCTTGGAATCGAAACTGTTAAATGGGGACTCTGCTTCGGAGGCGGAGTAACCACCGGTGGGCTTCCGCACTCAGCCTCGATTGGTATTGATCTCATGCTCGGTACGAGGGTTCCCCTCAGCAGCCCTTCGCTGGGATTACGACTCTCAGGAGGAGGTGAACTGGCCTTCCATATGCAGGATGTGAGATCGACCCTTCTCGTATCCAGTGCAACTGCGATTTCTGCTGCTGCAGTGGCTGACGCGACCCTGGAATACCTCTTTTCGGGACATCTCGGGTTTCAACTGGGAGTTTCCGGCGTCCTCAGTACTTCCACCAACAGCTGGACAGTACAGGAGTACACGGGGAGCGTGAGAGATGCTGAACCTGATGAACTGTACTACACTGAAATGAAGCAGGGTCCGTTCGGTATACATGCGGGACTGATGTATTTTATGTTTTAGTTTCGCTGTTCTTCCATGGCCTCTGAGCCATTCCGCGTTCCCATATTATCTCCAGAGCAGACCATGTCGCTATTGCGAATACTACGCCTCCTATAATTCCGGAGAATATGGACCCGTGTACAACTCCTATAGCCAGTGCGCCGCCAGCAATAGCAGCGGTAAGGAGTATCAATATCGTTGCGGCAAGGGATGACGGACCCCATTTAGATATTACGCGTTCTCTGCCCAGCTGAATTCCCCACACTCCGAGCGGATAACCGGTCGCACCGAAAACGGCTGCGGGAATTCCCCTCAGGAAAAGCAGTGCGGCAACCCATATAAGGATAAGAGGCAGAAAGATCAGAACTGCGTTTCTGCTTAACGGGGAAGTCCAGTGCATCTGTTTCGGGATATCACACAGAGCTGTCCATATGAAGAGTCCGGAAGTGAAGCCCAGAAGAAGAGAGGCTTCGATATTATGGATGAAACAGCTGAAAACAGCTCCAGCAAGACCGAGAACTAGAAGCACAATCATTAAAATCCGGGGACCCGTCTGGCCAAGCTCATTGATCTCGACAAAGATCCTTGTTCCCAGAAGCTGAAGGAAAATGAAAAGAAGAAAAGATGCTATGCCGAAAAAACCTGTAACGGCGTAGTCCTTCAAAGTTATTTCAGCCGCAAGAGAGAGAGCAGACGCCAGTAGATTCAGAATTCCCATAGTACTTCCTCCATTCCAGCAAATTTGTGGAAAATGATTGTCATCGTCAACTCAGATGTTTGCGCAATATGGTTCGAGTATTCATATATTCAGGTGTACCTGCAGAGGTTCCATTGTGATTATCGGATATATCTGGCGGTAACTGTCGGGAGGCATGGATGAATTCATTTCGATTCCTTGTATCAGTTTTCATTGCTGTACTGATTGTCTCTTGTGGTGACAGCGGGGAAACCGCTGATATGCAGCATGACGAGTCCACCTCCATTTACGCTGATAAAGGTGTATATATAAAATTGACACTGGCATCAGAGGAATCCAGGGATACACTTCTGTACAGGAACGGAATGCCGGCGGAATTAATAGTGTCCGCTGAGAATCGTGTATCCAGCATAAGCGCAATGCTGGTGCCCGGCTGCGGCTCAACTGCTGCAGATAGAATGGAATACCTGTCCTCCGGTACTCTTGAGAGTCTTGATACGAATCATGTACAGCCGTACGGAGAGATACCGGGATTCACAGCAGTCGTTTACCTCAAAGGCGATTCAAGTGTAGTGGAAAGAGTATGGAATAGAGGCAGCGGTGAACTCGCGGTTCTCCAGATCAAATCCGAGAATACATCGCTTGAGATTCTTCTGACATCTGTCACCAGGATACTGGGCACTTCAGTGATTCTCGAACCGCCCGGCAGTCTTTCACGCTCCGTATACCTGTCTGACCGGGTCAGAAGCGAGATCGTTGAAGAAGTCAACGCAGATGTGACCGTTCCACCCGAAGTGAGACACAGGATAAAACTCTCTATTGATCCAATGGGCAGGGAGATTCATGTGCGGGATTCACTGACAATTGACTTCCGATCCACACAATCGGACAGTCAGCTTACGATCTACCTTCCGCACTGCGATAATGGAGCCTCTTTTGATGTATGTATCGGTTCAGCTGAGAACTCGGGGGATTCAGTACTGTGCACAGCTGATTCCACCAGACTGTTTTCAGGGCTGTATTCAGGAAACTGGGATGGCTTCATCTCACCCTCCACCGACAGGATTATGGAACAGGGTCTCCAGATCAATCCATCAACATCATTCCAGAGCGGTATGTGGTTCTATCCCGGATGCGGCATTCCATCGGCTTATACTGTTGATATTTCAGTGCCTGATAAGGGCTATGAAGTATTCGCGCCACTTCGGGAACTTTCAAGAAATGTTCAGGATTCTGTACTAACAGTATCCTATATCTCTCCTATTGAGGGGGTCAAAGGTCCTATTTCATGGGCAGTCGGAGGCTTCACGGAAAACCCGATTGCAGATGGCAGAAGCAGGTATATCTGCCTTGAATCCGATTCGACCGCGCTGCATATGACAGACCTTGCTGATGATATTGCCTCACTGCTCTGGAGAAACATGGCTTTCGATGGAGCCAGGTTTGATATTGTTGTTGTAAACTGTCTTGATCTGCCGGTTTTCATCACCGGTCCAGGATGCGTTTTCCTCTCAACGGATGTGCTCTCCTCAGTCAGGGGATATGAAACATGGTCTGATTCTCTGGTGCGGGGGGCTGCTGTTCCTGCTGCATCAATAGTTTTTGAAGCGGCAAGGGCTTATATAGCGGGAAGTACGTACATTTCCGATAATTTGAGGGATGTGCTTGCAGCATGGTCAGTTTACCGGTTTGCGCTTGCAGATGATGAATCGGTTTCAAATCAGTTGCGCCAGGCTTTCAGAAAGTACTACCTGTATTCCACTGAGATGAGCGGTGGAACAGAGTACGCTATTGCAGATCCGCGATTGGATGAATCACCCCTTCACGATCCGGTGATACTCGGGAAGGCTCCGATAGTTGTTGAGTTTCTTATTCACGAGATCCCGGCTTTTGAAAGGGCTGTGCCCAGAGCTCTTCGTAACCTGCGTCATTCAGGTGATTCATTCGGCAGACTGTTCTCAGCTGCCGGTATACGGGAAAGCAGCGAACAGGGGGAGATGTTCTTTCAATGGCTCTACAGCCCCGGAGTACCGCAGCTGGTAATCGTGTGGACAGACTCCGCCGGTACTCTCAACCTCTCTCTCGAACAGCTTCAGCCAGGGCAGGATTTCCCCCTTGGTTCAATACTGGATGAAGTCCGTGTTTTTACAGAAACCGGTTCTATTGACCTGGACCTTACTCCCGGTTCTACTGATGGCGCATACATGTGTGACATACCTGATGCTGCCGTACGGATACTGGCGATCGATATCGATCCGGATGGTCTTCTTCCTGCCGATATTATTTACAGACATATCAATAACGAATCGTATGATATTTAACTGCTTCACAGTCCTGATTCCGGGGAAGGGTTCTTATGAAGATATGCTTCTGTCTGCATAATCATCAGCCGGTCGGGAATTTCGATCATGTCATGGAATCCGCGTATAAGGATTGTTACCTGCCGCTGCTGGAAGCTTTTGAAAACCATCAGGGGATGAGCAGCGCGATCCATCTGTCGGGAACACTTCTGGAGTGGCTTGCCCTTGCGCACCCGGAATACGTTGACCGAACCGGTGAATTATGCAGGCTGGGGAGAATGGAATTACTGACCAGTGGTCGCTACGAACCGATACTTACCGGATTCGGAAGGTCCGATATCGTTCGTCAGATTAAGGATTATTCGGGCTATCTGGAACGGCTGTCGGGCAGAATGCCGGAGGGACTCTGGCTGACCGAGAGGGTCTGGGAACCGCAGCTTCCATCGATACTCGCCGAGGCTGGCGTGTCATGGGCTGTTGTTGACGATATACACTTAAAAAGAGCCGGTGCTTCCGGAATGGAGCTGTTCCGTCCGTGTATTACTGAGGATTCAGGAAAGATTCTAAGGCTGCTCGGGAGTAATCAGGAGTTGAGATACCGGATTCCTTTCTCTCCCGTTGAAAGTGTAATGGGGAAGCTCAGAGAGATCCATGATTCCGGAGCAGAAATGGTGTTTTACGGAGATGACGGGGAAAAATTCGGTGTATGGCCGGGAACCAGTAAACTCTGTTACGAAGAGAAGTGGCTTGACCGCTTTTTCAGTGAAGTTGAATCTGCTGACTGGCTTGATACAGTGCTTCCTTCAATCGCTGTCAGAGGTAAAGCAGCTGGTCCTTTCTATATACCTGCTTCAAGTTACATGGAGATGGGAGAATGGACGCTTCACGGTCCCCGGAGGGACGAATATGATAAACTTCGGGAACAGCTCGACACTCACGCGAGCTTTATTGATTCTAAGGTTTTCCTTGCCGGAGGATTCTGGCGTAATTTTCTGTCGGTCTATCCCGAGTCAAAGGAACTCCATGGCAGAATACTCCATGCAGAATCTCTCGTACAGATGTCAGAGGATAAAGAGGCTCTGCACCATTTCTGGAGAAGTCAGTGCAATTGCGCGTTCTGGCATGGTGTTTTCGGTGGAATTTACCTTCCCCACTTAAGGGAAGCCGTCTGGAAGGAAATTCACAGGGCTGAATGGAAAGCACTGAAAGCT
>JBDLJP010000169.1:0-5148 GCA_039714295.1 Candidatus Fermentibacterota bacterium | reverse complement strand
AATCCTGATTTTTCTGATTTTCATTCGGTTTGGTACCCCCGACGGGATTCGAACCCATGCTTCCGGCTCCGGAGGCCGACGCTCTATCCAGCTGAGCTACGGGGGCACCCTGAACTGTGATAAGCACCATGACAAGTTAGAAGGTGATCTTCTCTACTTGAGGTTTATTGCCTTTTTCTAACGTGAGAAGTGCCATTGTTCTGTTTCCGATTGTTCCGGAGACTGCTCCCGGATTCAATCTCAGTACACTATCTTTAATATCATTATTGAACACATGTGAATGTCCAAATATGATTACATCCGGATTAAGGGATTTGAATTTCTTTAGAATCCTGTTCTCTATTCCGAATCTCGCACCGGTTCCATGTGTCATGCATATCCTGTGTCCTTCAAGTTCCAGTTCCAGGCTTTCAGGATATCTTCTGGTAATTTCATAGGGATCCATGTTGCCATGTACGGCTTTTACAGGTGCAAATCTTTCAAGATCGATTATCACGCTTCTATCAACCATGTCTCCGGAATGCAGAATCAGGTCTGCTTCTGCACAAATCTCATATACCCGGCCGGGGATTGCCCCCAGCCGTGATGGTATATGAGTATCTGAAAGAACAGCTATTTTCAATTACTTATTCTTTTTCTTATGCCTGTTTGCGCGACGCCTTTTCTTAAGCTTGTGTTTGGCGATCTTCTTGCGCTTTTTCTTCTTTCCGTTGGGCATCTATTTGGCGACCTTATTCTTTACGAGTCTTGAAGGCTTGAAGACAGGAACTTTCCTTCTTGGAACTTCTACAGCTGCGCCAGTGTGGGGATTCCGTGCAATACGCTTTTTACGGTCTACAACCTTGAATGTACCGAAGCGTCTGATCTCAACATGCTCGTTCTTGTAAAGTGCTTCTCTGATTTCATCAAGAAATCCATCGACTACAGAAGCGATATCCTTTTTATTAAGATCAATATCACCATGTGATGCAATCTTGGATACTATATCTGCCTTTGTCATTTTTTCCTCCGTTATTGTTTGGTGTTCACCGGTAACCATGATTCCGGCACTGTTACTTTCGTTATTCTTACTGCTTTTCTACAGAACGGTTAAGATAGACAATATCAACTATTTCGGCAAGGGGGGCAATGAAATCATGTAACAAAGTGCTTATATGCTAATTATTTCCGATTACTATTAGTATATAATCGTATTTTCTAATTCTTCATAAAATGAGCTGTGTCCATTACTTCCAAGATTCTTACACCTGACAGGAAAAAAGCGGAGAGAAGTACTCTCCGCCTTAATGGTGGAGCTGACGGGAGTCGAACCCGTGACCCCCTGACTGCCAGTCAGGTGCTCATACCAACTGAGCTACAGCCCCTCAGAAGTAGGGGTACACTACGAAACTGGCTGCAAAAGTCAATAGTGATTTGTCAATCACCCGGTATGTCCAGCCTCCAGAATGTTCCCCCTGATGGTATCCGTACAAATTCTGAAGATAATTCAAGCATCACAAGCTCTATAGTCATTGATACTGTTCCGTTGAAAAGATGTCCTCCCCTGGCTGACATCTCCTCATCAGCAAGACTTACATGCAGGTGAACGAATGGCTTTCCTTCCTTCACAGATACATTACCCTGCAGTGACAGAATCTCCGAGGATGGTTTAACGATTTCGGTCATGTATTCCTTACCGTCATACCTTCCTATCTCAATGTTATCCAGCATTCCTATACCTGCTACAACTGCTGCTGCCTTAACTTTCTCCTTTTCGCACCAGTCTGCCAGTGTTTCGGGGAACTGCTCACCAATATCAAACCTGATAACCGTTCTATCATTATTTCTGTAAAGAACTTTCATTTCAGTTTCCTCCAGTCCAGCTTCTCTTTCCGGTTTCTATTGATCCGTGTTCAGCCGGACAGGTTATCACATAGCCGCAATGTGCTACTTCGAGAATGTACTCCTCTCCTGTTTCCGGACAGGTCAGTGATCTCACTCTTCTTGCGTACTCATTCAGCTGTTCGATGTCCGTAGCCCATACACCATTAGCGTCGCAGTAATTTGCCTGATCAGTGCAGAGAGTATTCATGTTAGCCCTGCATTGTCTTCTTTTTGAAATGTCGATGATGTTTTCGGAATTCTCTCCGTTGCATCCGGATAAGAGAATAATGGCACCAGCCGCAATTCTCAGTATTACTGATATGCTACTCATTGTTGATTACAATCATCTGTCTTGTTACAGGTTCTATACCTGAAGCAATGAATCTCGCGAAATAGAGACCGGCAGGTACGGGCCTTCCTTCTTCATCCCTGCAGTTCCAGATAAGTGTTCCTGTCTCCGCCGGACCGATTTCAATGGCTTTCACTGCTCTTCCAGCGAAATCGAAGATTGTCAATTCAGCAGAACCATTAGGATTTCCCCAGTAGAATGTCACTGAATTAAATGCTGGATTCGGTCTTGGTTCTGAGATAAATGGAAGTAATGAATGAGTATGCGGTGATGATATTCCTGTACCCGATATGGGTATATCTATTGTCTGAAGGATATGGTTCCGGCTCCATACTGTCAGCGCTGCTGTATCCGTCTGATCAGTTGTGGTTATATCCATCTGAACCTGCCCTGATGCGTTTGTATAAGCGATTTCATACATTTCAGTATCATCCCATTCGCCCTGTATGAAACAGATCCTGGCATCTTCCACAGGGCCCGAATTATTCTGCACAGTGACAGTTACCGTGTTCAATCCAATTGAAAGAGTATCGGGACCATTCAACTGGAGCGGACCATCCGGTTCTTCTGACCACATAGGTAGTTCAGGATCACCGAACAGAGTAATCGATTTCGCTATCCAGTCGTAATGCGTATCTGTTGGTATAAGAGGTATGAACTCGTTCCAGGCCATTGCATGTGCAACACCCAGATTGTAGAGATCCTCAGTGAAGAAATTGGCGTAGAATTCCTGATCCACAAGCTCACTCCATTGATCTCCCGGTTCAGAGGGTTCTCCCCAGCCGTATCTTGAATTCATCATGCAGAATCCGCCGCCGCCAGGTGACCTGATCCAGGCTTCCGCGAGACAGGTTCCTGTATCGAATGATCCGGAAAGACAGGCAATTGTATTCCATATGGATACTCTTCCATTTTCGGAAATATTCGTGAGATCCATGAAATCGCCGCTGCCAAGGCCTCCAGTACCGATCGATACGCTTCCCTGGCTGCCGTGACCGGCATGATTTACAAGCTGCATGCCCATGTTAAGCATTTCCATTGTCGCTGCAAAACTCTGTGTACCGTTGCTCTGGTAATGTTTTACAACTGGCTGCCATTCTGGAAGTGTGTAGAGAGTGTCAACCTTTTCCTTACCGGCGCTTCCGGGGCAGTATGGACTGCTCCAGAGAACCTCAGTGGTGAAACCCATCGAAGTGAACCACGGATCGGTATCCTTCCCGTCGTTCAGAGATGGTATCTCGAAAGAGAGCACTTTGTTCACGAAAATATCAGCCTGGGGGCCATTCTCAACGGAAGCCCTTCCAATATAGTAGTCCGGATTGTAATCCATCACATCACCGCTGAGCTCTCCCCATATGCCATTGTTATTTGCATCCCACTGATCCGAACCTACAGAAGGGTCATTCATGTCCTGGTAGTAAATGTCAGCAGCGGGATCTCCCGTATAACCCTCAGCAGTTGCGTAACAGTTCCTGTGCGGTACAAGCGGTGTATCTCCGCCGAGGAGAATGTATGTTGGGGGAGTCTGGTCGTAGATATCCCTGAGGAAGAATCTCAGTTTCTGTGCTGCATCAACACCTGAATAATTCGCTTCAATATACTCCATGGTAACTATTGAAGCGGGTATGCCCTTCATGGTTTTGAACTGAGCGAGGGGTTCAAAAACCGGAACCAGAGAATCCCTTGTGATTATGAGGTATTCTCCCCATGCAAGATCATCTGCATCTACACTCGGGATACTGCTGTGGATAAGCTGTTCAGGGTTCAATACCTGGCTGGTGATAACATCTTCAACAACCCTGAGTCCTTCCGCCCCCCTTCCGGCGGGAATCGAAACGTTACCTTCGTAATGATAATGAATCAGTATTGAAATTGAAGCTGTAAGAACTGCTCTGCCTGTGGTTGGATTCCAGGAGATTGGAGATATTCTCATGTTAAGGATATCCAATCCCATCAGCTGCCCCTGTGATCCCGGGATAACCAGCGGATTTTCCGAGGGTGTACTGTAGGATAAGGTATTCCTGGGAGTTGGTGAATAGAGTTCCGGTCTGGAAAGAGGAACTCCATGCTGAACCGGTTTGATATCGTAATAACCGGGCATTACTGAATCGCTGCGGGATAAAACTGTTACCGAGTCCACCTCTGCACCTGACGGGAGGAGTACTGAAACAGGAAATACCGGAAGAGACGGATCGCCCGGAACTCCGGTGTTCACTGCACCAGGTAGAGAGAAATATTCACCCAGGGCACTTTCCCTGACTTCCGGATACATCGAGGGGATTTCCCAATTGACGAGCATCTCACCCCCGGATACTGCGGATACAAGCAACATAAGAATTAATACGGTATCTATTTTCATTATTTTCCTTCTCAATCAGGTTTCCATCAGGGCTGTCATCCAGCCTTTGCCGTTAATCTCCTCAAGCATCACTTTCATCATAATCGTTATCGGTACTGCCAGTATCATGCCCCATGCTCCCCACAGCCATGCCCATGCGATTACAGCCAGAAGAACTGTGACCGGACCTATCGGCAGGGAGAACTGCATCAGTCTGGGCTCTATCGCATTTGAAATCGTATTGTTGACGACCAGCACAACAATTATAACAGGCCATGCATCAAGAAAACTGCCATGTTCAAATACTGCCATTGTGTACAGAATCACGCCTATACCGGCAATCAGTGAACCGTAAATGGGAATGAAGTTCATAACAAAATATATTGACCCCCATATAAGGGCATCCTGCGGTTCCAGAAATATCAAAAGACCAAGCCCTATACATACACCTGTGATGGAGCTTGTGATCAGTTTAGTCAGTATGAATTTACGTGTATTCGATTCTATTTTGTCCGATATGTGCAGTATCCTTCTGTAATTGATATTTGTGAGATTTTTTTCCAGATTTTCTTCAAGCCTGCTTCTTCCTATCATCATG
>JBDLJP010000168.1:0-5160 GCA_039714295.1 Candidatus Fermentibacterota bacterium | reverse complement strand
ATATTTCTGGTACTTTTTACTCTGGGTCTATCTTCCGGGAGCGGTGAGGAAGATATAATCGAACTGAACGACCAGGCAATCTCCATAGAAGCCCAGGCTTACTATGTCCTCACCCGGACACCCGGATTGTCGATATCCGCCGGAGCTGGTCCGGTATATACATTTGCTACAAGGAAGCTCGACTCTCCAAATACTGCCACTTCCGGAAGCGGCAGCGGACTGGGTTTTGTGGCTTCTCTGAGGCTGGATCAGGAATCAACGTTCAAGCTGGGATGTCTGCCGCTCATGTTCGGCCTCGAGGGCGGATACAGAATGAACAATGTAACAATCAGCGATGAAGAAGCGGACAACTACGAGCTGGATTTCTCCGGTCCCTTCCTTAAAATTGGAACCTATATCGGAATATAACAAAAGGGGTCAGGCTCCAAACCTTAACATTCTTAACATTTAGGGTCAGGCCTTTTGAGGTCTGGCCCTAACAGGTTGATTATTTCCATCGGACTGTCAACAATAAATCGCGCACCGTGTTGCTTCAGAATAGATACCTCCCTGAACCCCCATGATACCCCCACAGCCATCATTCCTGCAGCAGCAGCGGTCTGCATATCCACATCGCTGTCACCGACCATCAGCGTATTCCCTGGCAGTGCTCCAAGTTTTTCAAGTACCGGTTTAACAGCATGCACAGAGGGCTTCAGGGGATACCCCTCCCTGTCTCCGCTGACAACTTTGAATTTGATCCCCCCGAAATATTTCTCTACCTGTCTCTCCGCTGAAAGCTGATGCTTGTTCGTGAGAACTGCCATCGGTACATCCTCAGCCTGGAGTCTTTCAATCAGATCGGTTACTCCCGGATATGCACGTGTTTTTATGGACCCATGTTCAAGGTAGAGTTTTCTTGTCTGATCTGAGAGGTCCCTTACGGAATCATCTGTTACTCTGTCTGAGGGGATTACGTTCCGGACAAGCTCTTCAATCCCCCGCCCCACGGCGGATCTTACCTCATCAATAGTTCTACCGGGCATTCCGTTGGATACAAGGACACTGTTCACAACATCGCAGATATCCTCCAGGGTGTCGATAAGTGTTCCGTCCAGATCAAAAATCACCGCTTCAATCATGGCATTGTCCTCTTTCGGTAATGACTGTATACATCAGTTATTAGCATTCAGAAGTTAGTAGCATAATAAATGCGAATTCAAAGGGGAGAAACAGAGTGACCGACAGAAATGAGAATTGCCCCTGCACATATCCAGGATGTCCGAGGCATGGCAACTGCAGAGAGTGTATAGCCTATCATAGAAGACTGGGAGAGTTCACAGCGTGCATGTTCTCTCCGGAAGCGGAGAAAACCTGGGACAGATCGTTTAAAAAACTGATAGAAGATAGAAAATAGTGTAATATGGGGTCGTATCTTGAATTTTGGCATTTGTTACTGTTACAACAAATCAGAGAATGCCAAAATTCAAGATACGACCCCGCTAAAGGTTTTCAGCGAGGGTTATAAGCAGGGGGTCCAGGGGTTTTCTATTTGTCCAGGTATCCCGCAGCGGGATGTGTGTAATTTCGCTGCTGATTTCCCCGACCATGCAGGGATAAGCTCCGTCAATAAGCGCATCGACCGCTGCCCATCCAAGCTTGGAAGCCAGGACACGATCGGTTGTAGTTGGGGATCCTCCCCGCTGCACATGCCCCAGCACGGTAATTCTGCTTTTCAGGCCGGACATATCTTCGATCTTCCGGGCGATCTCAAAGGCGTTGCCAGCTTCGTCCCCTTCTGCCACAACGAGGATATTCGATGTTCTTCCCCTGCTGACGCGGTCTTTAACCTTGGCGCAGACCGCTTCAAGATCGGTTGGTGTCTCCGGTATGAGAACGGCTTCGGCGCCTGCCCCGACACCTACTTCCAGTGCAATGAATCCTGCGGATCTTCCCATAACCTCGACAATGAAGAGCCTGTCATGGGCAGCGGCTGTATCCCTCACCTTGTCAATCGCGTCGAGGGCGGTATTCACCGCTGTATCAAAGCCGATGGTCAGGTCTGTGCCCCACAGATCGTTGTCAATGGTTGCAGGTACGCCCACAACAGGTACGGAATACTCGGTGGCAAGAGCGTCAGCTCCTCTGAAACTACCGTCTCCGCCTATTACTACAAGGCCTTCTACTTCGTGCTTCTTCAGATTCGCAGCAGCGCTTTTTCTACCTCGTGCATCACGGAATCTCTCGCTTCTTGCAGAATGGAGTATGGTCCCTCCACGCTGAATGATATTGCTGACATCTGAAGATCTCAATTTTACGAAGTCGTTGTCTATCAGGCCTTCGTACCCTTTTCTGACGCCGGATATGCAAAGGCCACGGTTAAGAGCTCTTCTTACCGTGGCCCTTATGCAGGCGTTCATCCCGGGGGCATCGCCTCCGCTGGTCAGAACGGCTATTTTTTTCAAGCTTCCGCCGAATCGCTACTTGCTGTCGTCTGAAGAGAACTCAATGGGCGAATCGACCAGCTCAAGAATGCATGCTTCAGCAGCATCACCCTTTCTGGGGCCAAGCTTGAGAATACGTGTATATCCGCCGTCACGGTCTGCATAGCGGGGTCCCAGTTCGTTGAAAAGCTTCTGAACCACTTTGCTTCCATAAACGTATTTTGCTACATGTCTTCTCGCATGGACTGAATCTACTTTGCCCTTTGTTATTATCTTTTCAGCAGCACTTCGTGCGGCTTTTGCACGTGCCAGACTGGTCGTGATTCTCTCCTCCATTATCAGAGAGGTAACCAGATTACGAAGCAATCTTCTTCTTGCTTCCGGTTTCCTTCCCAGCTTGGCGATTTTTTTTCTGTGACGCATGTCAGTTCTCCCGGCGACTGGTTATCAGTCGTCTATTGATAGATTCTGCTTCTTGAGAACCTCGTTTACGGTATCCAGTGAAGAGGGACCGAAGCCGCCTATCTTCAGGATATCCGCGCTTTTTGTTTCAATAAGGTCACTTACAGTCTGTATTCCTGCCGATTTCAGCACATTGGCAATTCTGGTAGGAATATCCGTATCATCAACTGCAAATGAGAGGAAATCGTTCTTACTGTCCTTTTCCTCGCTGATAATATCCGGTTTCTCCTCCGGTTCCAGACCGGCCGGGATCATTCCCAGATGCTCTATGATTATCGCGCAGGCTTCATTAACTGCTTCTTTGGGGTCGATGCTTCCATCTGTCTCGATATCCATTATAAGATGATCGTAATCGGTTCTGTCTCCGACTCTGGCACTCTTCACCTGGAAGTTGACCTGTCTGACAGGGCAGAACCATGAGTCAAGAAGGATAGTTCCCGCCTTCTCTTCCTTGCCGTGAAGACTCCACTCATCTGCGGGAATGAAACCCTTCCCTCTCTCAACAGTTATCTCCATGGAAAGTTTCCCTGTATCGTCCAGCTGTGCTATTTCCTGATCATGATTGACAATTATCACGTTCTTGTCACCGGAGAGGTCTTTGGCTGTGTATTCTCCCTTACCTGCAACTTTCATCCTGATAATACCGGTTTTCTCTTCCTGGAGATTGATAATCAGAGATTTCACGTTAAGAACCAGTTCGGTTACATCCTGAACAACACCGGGAATCGTGGAAAATTGATGTTCAGCTCCTTCAATTGAAAGAGAGACGGGCGCAAAACCCTCGAGCAAAGAGAGGAGCACTCTTCTGAGGGCATTACCCAGTGTCCGTCCGAAACCTCTTTCCAGTGGGGTGATCTCAAGCCTGCCGAATGTATCGGAGAGAGAATCTTCCTCCCATTTGATCATATCCGGAAGATATAGACTCTTATATAACATCTGATCCTCCTCCCGGGTTGGCAACCCGGGTGTGTTAAAGCCCCAGTGAGGGCTATTAATTCATACTAGCCGCGTCGGCGCTTCGATGGACGACATCCGTTATGCGGTATCCTTGTTTGATCCTTTATCGCTGTTACCTCAAGATTGGTTGACTGGAGAGCCCGAACTGCGGCTTCACGACCTGATCCGGGACCTCTGACCCAGATCTCAACTTTCTTCAATCCCGCTTCCATAGCCTTCTCAGCCGCCTGAACCGCTGCCTGTCCTGAAGCGAATGCGGTTCCTTTTCTTGTTCCTTTAACTCCGGTGGTTCCTCCGCTTGCCCAGGTAATAACATTACCATTCCTGTCAGTAACTGTTATCATGGTGTTATTGAACGAGGACTTCACATGAGCTATACCGTGAACATCCGTTACTTTCAAAGTTTTCTTTTTAGCAGCTTTCTTACCGGCCTTAGCCTTAGCTCCTTTTGGCACAATGCCTCCTAACGTTTCTTACGCCCGAATTTTGGTCCTTTATTGGTACGGGCGTTAGTACGGGTCCTCTGGCCTCGAACAGGAAGTCCTCTGCGATGCCGAAGCCCGCGATAGCACCGGATATCCATCAGCCTCTTTTTGTTCATATTTATTTCCGCTCTCAATGCGCCTTCCACCTTATAGTCTGCATCGATGACTTTTCTGAGAGCGGCCACTTCTGTGTCCGTAAGATCGTCTGTTTTTACATTGAAATCTATTCCCGCCTTCTCAAGAATATCTCTTGAGGAAGCCAGACCTATCCCATAAATATATGGCAGTGCATATAGGATATGCTTTTTAGGTGGAAGATCAATTCCTGCGATTCTTGCCACTGATTACCTCCATAATTGCCTTGATCTCTATTTATCCCTGTCTCTGTTTGTGCTTTGGGTTGCGCGAACAGATTACAAGAACCTTACCACGTCTTCGTATTATTCTGCAGTATTCACAGATCTTTTTGACTGAGCTGCGTACCTTCATTGTTCGATCCTCACTTATACCTGTAAGTAATGCGGCCACGGTTCAGGTCATATGGCGAGAGCTCAACCGTTACCCTGTCGCCCTCCAGAATCCGTATATTGTTCATTCGCATTTTACCTGATATGTAGCAGAGAGCTACATGTCCATTCATTCCATCAAGTTCAACACGGCACTGATAATTCGGCAGCGTATCAACTACAGTTCCATCTCTGGGAACATTCTTAGCCACAGTTAATCCTCTCTAATATTGTAACAGAACGCATATCATTGGTAATTATCATCATGCCGTCAATATCAGCGGCTCGGAGCCACATACGACGATAGAGTGCTCAGCATGAGCAGAT
>JBDLJP010000167.1:0-5175 GCA_039714295.1 Candidatus Fermentibacterota bacterium | reverse complement strand
GAAATCATATCCAGCAGCGGCAGCCCCGGGGCAGCAGGGGCAAGGAACACAGGAGCTTTCGCGGCTTGCGGAGAATGGGTACTTTTCGTAGACAGCGATGCTGTCGCTCCTCCCGGGTGGCGTGCGGCGCTTGGGCAGCGCATCGATCAGGATCCCCAGGCTGTTCAGGCTACATACAGCCCTGTCGCTGCCGGAGAACACGCAGCTACCTTCTACAAGAATTTCTACTACTACTACACATTCACAAGGAGAATAAGCAGCGACTACATTACCGGCTGCGGAACCTTTTTCTTCGCGGTTGCAAGGTCTGTTTTTCTGGAATTGAAAGGGTTCGATGACAGGATTCCGGGAGCAACCGTAGAGGATGCTGATTTTGGCGCGAGGCTTGCTGGAAGGGGAGGCAGGATCCTCATGGCGCGTGAAATAGAGGTTTACCATCTCAGGGAATATACTTTCCCGGAATTGATGGGGTACGAATGGAACATGATGAAATCCAAAGTACTTTATCTTCTTCGAAGAAGATCGAACCATGCGGTACCCTCAGTTTCAATGGCAACTCCTCTTGAAATGCTCCCCGTACTTTCCGGAGCGGTGAGTATCTGGCTTGTACCGGCAGGGCTGATAGCTTTTGCCGCAGGATGGTTATGGGGAATCTGGCTGGCCGTTGCAGGGTTTTCAATCCTGACAGCAGGGCAAGCCGGATTCTGGTTCGCATCCGTAAGGGAGGGGAGGTTCAGAGGGCTTATTGCGTCGATCATGACCCTGCCCGATCTAATGCTGATAATCCCTGCCGTGCTGAGGGGAGTTTTCATGTATCTGACAGGAAGGAAATATTGACTTGCGGAGCAGAATATTCCGAACCGCCGGTCTGATTCTTACAGCTCTATTCATATTGTACAGGTCAATTGAAGTTATCCAGTGCGGTCCTCTGGATAGACTTTTTCAGTTCATCCTGCTGGTTTCTGCGGCTGCCTGTTTTGCCATGTATGCTGCCTGGGGGACAAACCGGGATCTGCTTCACATCATACTTCGAATAGTCAGGAAACCCTCTACCGCTGTTTTTCTCGGATTTCTTCTCGCCGTTCTTGCAGTTTTTTCCATCTGGATGGTTTATGGACCGGGCGAAGGTATTCCCAAAGGCTGCGACGAGGCAGCATATTATTTTCAATCCAAGATATACGCTGCCGGTCAACTCTCTGCTCCCATACCGGCTGTAGAGAATCCGGAAGCCTCTTTTCCGTTCCGCCATTTCGTCTTCAGGAATGATATGTGGTTTATCGTCTACACGCCTTTTCACTCACTGCTGATGGCGCCATTCACTGCCGCAGGGGCTGCCCCTCTCCTTGGACCTCTTGAGGGGATGTTTTCCCTGATTGGGATTTTCCTTCTGATAAGACTGTGGACAGGAGAGACAATTGCAAGGATCAGCGCTATTCTGCTTCTTCTATCTCCATTTTTCCTGTTTATGACGACTACATTCATGGCGCATAATACTAATCTCATGCTGATCACATGGTCTCTTTTTCTTATCTCCAGGCGGGTAAAGGGAGCATCGGCTGCGCATGGGTTTACAGGAGGGGTTCTTATAGGTCTGGCGTTTGCCACAAAACCCTATCCTGTTCTCGCATGGCTGTTCTTTATACCGTTTGCGGTGATCACGGGGTGCAGGAAAAGATGGTTCCGCATACTTGCTCCGGCTGCAGCAGGCGCTTTAATACCTTTCGCATTGTTTCTGCTGTCGAATATTTATTACACCGGAAACCCCCTGCTCGCCGGATACGATCTTGTCAGAGGAGGAAAACTGATTGGTTTCGGACCGGACAAGGCCTGGTTTCCTGTGTATGGAGATTATGCGCATACACCGCTGCGGGGCCTTATAAATATTGCAAGACAGGCGTGGTCCGGAAGCACTATCCTCTTTGGCTGGCCCTTCCTGTCTCTCTTCCCTTTGCTTCTGGCTTTTCGAAGGGTACGCAGGGACAGGCGGGTTCTTCTGCTTTATGTTCCTCTTGTACTGATCATGCTGCTAATGTTCCTTCATTACTACCCTGCCGTTGATTACGGTCCCAGACATTACTTTACGCTTATGCCCGTTGTCCTGCTTCTGTCGGTTGCGGGACTTGGAGAATCCGTGAAACTTGCCAGGAGAAGAAGAGGGGCGGGGGGAAGCAACATGGTAATTGTTTTTGTCCTCTGTCTGTTCGTGATTACATTGTTCGTATATCTGCCGGAGGGAATAGCATTAAGATCCGGACCATGGCAAACCATAGATGACCAGCCCCGGTTAACAGCCTCTGATTACGTTTGCACGCCCTCTATAGTATTCATGCAGGCAGGGGAGTACGGTTACCCGAATATTTCCAGCGGTACGAATTCGAACTCCCCTTTTCTGGACAGTGAAATAATCTATTGTGCTCACCAGACATCCGCTGAAGACGTTCAATTCATGCAGGCCTACCCCGGAAGAACCTCGTATCTTTACTGGTATGACGGACACAGTTTTCATATAGAGCCATGGACGCCTGATCGGTCTGATTCGATCAAGCCTACCAGAGACATGGAATACTATGCATATTTGCACATGCGCGACCCGGACTGAACTAAACAGCAAAGGACAGAACTCTGAATAATTCTAAGATCGTATGCTACATGCCGGCGTACAACGCAGAACTGCTTATGGAGAAAGTGATCAGGGATATCCCGCAGGAAACGATGGAGTTACTGAGTACCGTTCTTGTGATCGATGACGGCTCATCCGACGGTACCGCTGCTCTTACGCAAAGGCTTGCGAAGGAATTCCCGAAGATATTCCTTATTCAGCATCCTGCGAACCGGGGTTACGGCGGGGTTCAGAAGACCGCTTTCGACTGGATGCTGCAAAACAACGGCGATGTAGCCGTAATGCTTCACTCAGACGGTCAGTATCCCCCCGAGTACTTAAAGCCGATGCTCATTCCATTTGAAGGGGGTGCTGATGTTGTGGGCGGCAGCAGGATCCTCTTTGGAGATATGAGGACAGGAGGAATGTCCAGAACAAGGTATTACGGAACACTGTGGCTGAATGCCCTTGAAAACCTTGTTTTCAGGCGCAAGCTTACATCATACCACAGCGGGTACAAAGCTTACAGCAGGAAAGCACTGGAGAATATCCCGTACAGCAGTTATTCGGATACTTTCAATTTCGATTCGGAGATGCTTGTGGGAGCGATCAGGGCAGGGCTCTCCATTGAAGAAATACCTATTCCAACAATACACGGAGAGGGTTTTTCGAGCCTTAAGCCCGTTCCGTACGGTCTTTCAGTTCTGCGTACTCTTCTCAGATACATTTTCAACAGGATTTAACAGGCGTCAAACGACAGATATCAGTAGTGTTTTCCCGCCATGAACTGAACTGTTCCCACCAGTATGCCCCAGCCAAGGATCGCCATGTCAAGGAGACAGAGCAGAATGAAAGCGGGAAGTACCTTAATGCCGAAATGAGAAACCGCGCTGCGGATAAAAGTCATGTGGCACAGAAGAGAAAGAACTATCGCCCCGGAAGCACCGACAGGAACCCAGAGGGGAATGGAAAATCCAAGAGCTGTGCCCGCCAGGAATACAGCCAAAGAGGAACAGGCGCCAAGAACAAGCAGTATACTCAATACAACTCTTCTGCTGTGGTGGGTTCCGGTTTCCCTGATGTTGATGTATCTCTTCAGCAGTCTGTCTTTGATTGATCTCCAGCCGCTTTTCGCCTGAGCTCTTGCCATCCTGCGCCTGCGGCGGGCGAACTCTGCAATTGTATACGAGGCAAGGTGTGTTACATGAATATTCCTTGCAAGGGTGATTTTCCTTCCTCTATCGGCTATTTCGTAACCCAGCTCCTCATCCTCAACAGTAGGTTCCGGTATACTTGTGTTGAAACCGCCGATCTCAATAAAAGTATCCTTCAGCACAGCGGCGCACCATGTGGCGAAAGTCGCGGTTGAATCGCCCTTAATTCTGGTAAGGGAGTGGTAATAGTAGAAATTCTGATACCTGGAAACCATATCTTCCGCAGGACAAAAGGGAGAGTAAACGGTTTGAACGGCAACGGTACTGCTGTCAGAACTGAAGCATTCGGATATTCTTTCAATAAGGTCGATCGGAACAATCACATCAGCGTCAAGAAATAGTATTATGTCTTCCTCAGCCATATCTGCACCGGCATTTCTTGCAACTGCGGGACCGCAGCGTTTCTCGAAGGTCAGCACCTCAATACCTGCTTCGGACGCTATTGAAGCCGTTCCGTCTGTAGAACAGTCATCCACCAGAATTATCTGAGACGGTTCAGCGGTCTGTCTGCTCAGAGAATCAAGGCAGGTGACAAGGGTTGCTTCTGCATTGAAAGCCGGGATAACCACAGATATGTTTTTTGATCTATTCAGGACATTCCCCTTCGTATCGCAAATAATGAAACAAGTTTTCTTTCCGGGAGTCTCTTCATATCCAGATACCGATGATAACCAACGGATGGTCTGCGGGAAAGGATTAACAACAGCACACGGATATCGTATATTTTGTCCCTGCCGCGGAATTACCCGCAGTGGAGTTAAGAGAGCAGGGAAAGATGCCTGTAAATTGAAAATAGTTCTATTGACCATGCCAGCTGTCTGGGAGCAGGATCAGCATGATTTCATGAATACCCGCCGGCTTCCCTTTAAATGGCTTAAAATCAAACCGCTGGTAAATGTAGTACCATCCCCTTCTCTTCTCTACCTTGCCCCCTTTTTAAAAGAAGATGGTCATGAAGTTACGTATATGGAAGGGCTTTTTTACTCTCTTGAAAAGATGGTTGAAAAGCTGACCGAAATTGATCCTGCAATAATCGGAATCACGCTTACCAGCGTTGATTGGGAAAATTCCCGATGGATGCTGAACGAGCTGAAGAAGAATTTTCCCGATAAACTCATCGTAGCAGGAGGCATACACCCCACACTATGGAAAGAGAAGTGCTTTGACGAGTGCAGCGGAATAGATGTGATCGTCATAGGTGAGGGGGAGCACACCATGCGGGAGATTGCCGCCTGCGTTCAGAACAGAGAACCGCTCGATGAAATCAGCGGTCTCATGTTCAGGAAGAACGATCTCCTGATCGAAACCGGTTCAAGAGCTGTAACTGAGGATATAGATCATCTGCCTTTTCCATCTCATGAG
>JBDLJP010000166.1:0-5203 GCA_039714295.1 Candidatus Fermentibacterota bacterium | reverse complement strand
TTCTCGGAATCCGGCAGAACGGTTATCAGAGCATCAAGCAGGTCTCCGGATCCATGACCATGCAGAGCGCTTACCGGCCATGGTTTCCCGAGACCGAGGCTGTAGAATTCCGGAACTAGATCCAGTCTCGGGTTGTTATCGACCTTGTTAACCGCAAGAAAAGAGGGCAGCCCTGTCTTCCTTACCAGCTTCGCGGCTTCGATATCGAATGGATGTGTCCCGGAAGTAGCGTCGACAACCAGAATTACGGCATCTGCTTCCAGAAGCGCAAGATTGATCTGGCGCTCGATACTATCCTGAAAAACATCCTCACTGCCCGGATCAAGCCCTCCGGTATCGATTATCAGGAAATCCTGCCCAGACCAGTTCGCCCATGTCATCTTTCTGTCTCTCGTAACTCCGGGCTGATCATCAACTATCGCTACCCGGCTGCCTGCCAGGCGGTTGAACAGTGTGGATTTCCCTACATTGACTCTGCCGACTATTGCGACAGTCGGAACGCTGGACATTCTTCAACTCCATTCCGTAGATTACTGGCGAGCAACAATTATACGTTTTGCAGGCAGCTTCAGGAAGTCTGCAGTAATTCATTAATATAGGAGAGAATATGTTTCAAAGCCTGATTACTGTACTGGTCCTTTTATCCCCATACCCCGATTCGGGTGAAATCGTTACCGCTTTCAAGGATTCTATTCTGCAGGGAAACATACCTGCTGCAATAGATATGATATCCGAAGATGCGATGCTGATGGTGGATTCTGTTATTGCAAACGATCCGGAACAGATCAGCAGAGAACTGCTTTATTTCGGACTTCAGCTTGAAATAACTGAAATGGAGAAAATGAACGGGAAGCTGCTTTTGACAGATATCCTCTCCAGCCCGACTGTTTCAGGGGCTATACTCCTCCTGGGTATTTCAGCCGATGAACCGGTAATACACAACGAGAGGACTTTCGTTCCCGTTGCCTACGGTTTATTCGGAAACAGGGATAGCATATATCTGGAGCTTGTTACCGAGGATGGTATCTGGAAAATTCACGATTTTTTCGAGATCCTCCCTCGATAACTTCACTCCCTTGTACTATTTGAACATATTAGATTCATATCAGTGCTGTTTTGAATGTATAGATTATCGTAGATGATTGCTCCGCACATTCCATACCGGGAGATTTAATGCTTTTCAATGACGGAAATATCGAATCCATACAGCTTAAATCGCTCCTCAGGATTACAAGAGCGGTCAGCCGTGTAAGAGATCTGCATTCCCTCATTACTCTTCTGGCATCGGAAACCAGCAAGGTACTCGACGTTGAGAGGTCAACCGTTTTCCTTTACAGCAAAAAGACTGACGAACTATGGTCTTATGTCGCAGAAGGGGAAATGGAGGAGATCCGTTTTAACGCCAGTCATGGTATTGCCGGTTCAGTCTTCCGGAGTCAGAAGACGCTCATACTGCATGATGTCACACAAGATAACAGATTCAATAAGACAATCGACAATACGACAGGTTTCAAAACAAGGAACATGATAACGGCACCCATAATCAACCCCTCAGGGGTTTGCTTAGGCGTATTCCAGGTCATCAATAAATGGGATGATGATTTCATCGATAAGGATGCGGAGTTTCTCGAGATAGTATCCGCGGAAGTCGCCGTAACTATTGACAATGTCAGACTTCTTGAAAGCCGCGAAAGAATGTTCGACGGCCTGATAAAAGCTCTTACAGTCTCTATCGAAGCAAGGGATCCCCTTACTGCAGGACACAGTTTCGATGTTACTTTTCTATCCGGCAAGATAGCTGAATACATGGGAATCGACAGCGATACAAGCGAAGCCGTTTATTATGCGGCTCTCCTGCATGACTACGGCAAGATTGCAGTTCCCGACAGCATACTCAAAAAACCCGGATCGCTGTCAGAAGAAGAAATGATAATACTGAGAAAACATGTACAGCACACGAAGATAATCCTTTCTTCCATCGAATTCGAAGGAAAACTGGAACGTGTTCCAGTCTTCGCATCTGAGCACCACGAAAGGATTGACGGAAAAGGATATCCTGACGGTCTGAAGGGTGATGAGATATCGATCGGAGGTAAAATAATTGCCGTAGCCGATGTATTCGAAGCGCTTACAGCTAAAAGGCACTACCGGGAGCCCTATTCCCTGAAGAAAACACTTAACCTCATTATCAGCAAAATCGACACTCAGTTTGACAGAAAAGCAGTTCTGGCCCTCAGGGATTACTTCATAGATATCGGGAAAGTTGAAGCGGAGGAAGTACCCCTTGACTGAAGGCTTCTCTCCAGGCAGCAGGCTGATGAGAATTCTAAATGTCGTACTTATCGGTATTCTTGTAACGGCATCTTTATGGGGATTATCAGCATTAGATTTCTTTGATAACTTCGAACGCAGTACACTTGACCTTCGTTTCAGATTAACTCCAACACCGGATGAAGCTGACAGCAGTATAATCCTAGTTCTTCTTGACGGAGGATCTATGGATGTCCTTCCATGGCCACTGCCAAGACAGATCTATTCCGAAACGCTCAGTATGCTTCATGGCTGGGGAACCAGAGCAGTAGCATTTGATATTCTTTTTGATGTTCCATCCGTCTACTCTGCGGTTGAGGACAGTATCTTCGGCACAATTGCATCCACAGGAAACACTGCATTCGTCATGGCCCTTCTGCAGCGTGAAGGATCTGAAATACCGGATAATGCCATGATTGATGTTCACCTGAACTCTGCAGAACTTGACTCTGCATGGTATTGCACACCCCCGACTCAGATGATATCCAGGGGTGCAGAAATACTCGGAAGTACTTCCGACAGGCAGGATTCTGACGGTGTTTTCAGAAGCGTCCGGCTTCTTACAGCAACACCGGAAGGAATTGCCCCTTCCCTTCCTGTTGCGCTTGCCTGGCTTGTTCTGGAGCATCCTGATATATCTGTGGATAATGATATTTTCATCATTGGAGATATCACTTTGCCAACCTCGGATAACTGCAGACTTCAGCTTAAATATCATGGCCCCGCTGGAACTTATACCAGCATTCCCATAGCAGATCTTACCGCCGCCCTTAACGCCCGTGCTCTTGGCCAGCCCTGCCCTGTCGATACGACAATATTCAACGGAGCCGTTGTTCTCTTCGGTTACGCAGCACCTGCCCTGTACGACCTGAAACCAACACCCTATTCACCTCAGTGTCCCGGTGTTGAAGTTCTGGCAACAGCTGTAGATAACATCTTGAATGAAAATTATATAAGAAAGTACTCAACCTGGGTATCGCTACTGGCTGCCCTTTTAATATCACTTCTAGCCGCCTTTTTTCTTTCTGCCCTCAGCCGAATCCCTCTCGGGGCGCTTCTCGCGATACTGCCGACTCTGCTATTTCTTCTGATCTCTCTGCTGCTTTTTCGCAGCGGTATATGGCTTGAGACAGTTTGGCCGGCTACTTCGGGAATACTGACCATACTTGCAGGCGGAATATTTCTCTTCAGTTCGGAGAATCGCAGAAAACAGGAGATCAGAAGCGCTTTTTCCCAGTATCTCTCACCTGATGTTGTAGCGCAGGTAACTGATCATCCCGAAACACTTGTTCTGGGAGGCGATAAAAGAAACATGACCGTCTTCTTCTCGGATATCCGTGGTTTCACAGGTATTTCTGAACAGCTTTCCCCGGAAGAGCTCGTATCACTTATAAACAGATACCTCACAACCATGACAGATATCATCCTCGATACGGGCGGGACAGTTGATAAATTCGAAGGTGATGCTATCATTGCTTTCTGGGGCGCCCCTCTGCCACTTCCCGATCATGCTGTCAGGGCATGCTCCGCTGCCCTTAGATGCCATGAAGCCCATGCCGATATGAACCGTCAACTGCTGCAGGAGGGGTATTCCGAGTTATTCACCAGAATAGGTCTATCTACCGGCGATATGGTCGTAGGCAATATGGGTTCTTCAAAGCGTTTCGACTACACAGTAATGGGGAGTACTGTCAATCTAGGTGCCAGGCTTGAAGGCGTAAACAAAGTATACAACACTTCGATTATTGTGCGGGAAGATACGTTCATACATGCAGAAGATGCATTCGTTTTCCGTGAACTGGATACAATCCGCGTAATAGGTCAGCAGGAACCCGTAACGATATTCGAGCTTAAATGCAGACGGCATGAGATAACAGATCAGCTCCAATCCGAGCTTCATGAGTATTCACAGGCTCTGGACCTCTATAGAAAAGGTGATTTCAGCGATGCGGAGCGCATTTTCTCAGGACTTGCTGATCCTGCATCTTTATTGATGGCGGAAAGATGCATAAATATGCTTGACGAATTGCCCGGTGACCTGGAAGAATGGGATGGAGTTTTCAACCTTTCCTCCAAATAATACTCGTTTCGTATTATAGTATATTAACTATTGAGTTATCATAGAGTTTCAAAGAGTGCAAGACAGGAGATCAAAATATGCCTGAAACCTCTCCAGATATAAAAACACTGAAAGCCGATAAGAATGAAAACAAACTCATCGAGGCTCTCGATTATCATGATGATCCTGATATCCCCGAAAAGGCAGTAGAAGCTCTTGCTGCTATCGGAACTGCTGCGGCTTTTGAACCTTTATACACTATTATGGAGAAATCTGACCAGTCTCTTAAGATACGAGTCGCAACGGCAACTGCCATCGGAGATATCTGTGCACGGCTTCAGAAGGTACTTGATAAGACCGATACTGCTTCCCTCTCCGATGATGAACTAGTCAGGCACCAGGAACAGAAGCAGAAGTTATCCCGGGCTGGTTCCCGTCTGAAACTCTCAATGAAATCCGGTCCTGCGGAACTTAGAAAAGCTGCTGGCAGAGCTTACATGATACTTCCGCTTGAAGATGATTCGGACATCATGAGAGTCTTCTCCAGCAGCAGCTCTGTTTCTTTTCAGAGTTCACCCGAACCGCAAAAGGTTGAACCTGAACCTGAACCACCAAAGGTTGAAACACCTTCTGAACCTGTTGCCGAACCTGAACCGCAAAAGGTCGAAGCAGCTCCTGAACCCGATGCCGAACCTGAACCCCCAAAGGTTGAAACACCTTCTGAACCTGTTGCCGAACCTGAACCCCCAAAGGTTGAAACACCTTCTGAACCTGTTGCCGAACCTGAACCGCAAAAGGTCGAAGCAGCTCCTGAACCCGATGCTGAACCTGAAC
>JBDLJP010000165.1:0-5219 GCA_039714295.1 Candidatus Fermentibacterota bacterium | reverse complement strand
CTCTCGCAGGGCATTATCAATCCGAGTACATTCCCGGTCCCCAGAGCTCCGACACTCAGAGCAGCTGCAACCGCAGAGTCCAGCCCGCCGCTGAGGCCGACTACAACACCGGCAGCGGATGCTTCAGATACTGTCTTCCCCAACCAGTCCTCTATCGAATCAGCCAGCACTCTGTAATCAATCTCATTCCGTTTCATAATTCATTCCCTGAGCGGTTTAAGTGACAGTTTTCTTTCCATCGGGTCAACTGAAAGAATCTCGACCCGCAGGAGTGAGCCTTCGTGATAGTATCCACCGGATTCCGTAAACGGAATCCCGGCTCTCAGGATATCCGATCTGTGAGCCAATCCCTCTACAGGTATACCTTCAAGCCTTACGAAAACCCCGAACTCCTTTATACCGGTAACCACTCCATTGAATATCTTTCCTGTATTCCTTGACAGAAAGAGCATTGCCATAAGTTCGTCGGCTTCTCTCTCCGCGCTCTCAGCGTTATCCTCGCTTGCATTGCATGATTCTGCAATCTCAGCGGGACCGGAATCCAGAAGAGGGATATCACCCTTTTCCTGCATGGCAAGTACCTGATGTACAATCAGGTCAGGATAACGGCGGATGGGGCTTGTGAAATGCAGGTAGCTCCGAAGGGAGAGCCCGAAATGCCCCGTATTAGAGGGGAGATACACAGCTTTCTGCATTGACCGGAGGATATACTCAACCGCCAGATCATGCAGGGGTGAATCCCTCAGACTGTCCAGGATTCCCTTAAGAACGGAAGGACTGTGCACCCTTCCTCCGGGAAGAGAGATCTCAAGCATTTCAAGCTGCCGTACAAGACGATCCTCCGACACTTCCGCAGGCTCATCATGCACTCTGAAAAGAACAGGCAAATCTGACCACATGCAGTGATCGGCTACCGCTCTGTTGGCTTCCACCATGAAATTCTCGATCAGCCTGTGCGCTCTGTCCGAAGGAACGGGTTTGAAACCCTCAGGCCATCCGTCTTCACCAAAGACAACCCTGTACTCGCTGCTCCCGAGATCAAGCGCGCCCCTGTTTTCCCGCAGGGAATCAAGATCTGCGGAAAGAGCGCCCATAGAATCGAACAGCTGCCGGAGCCTCTCATCCGTACCTTTGTCCTCCAGGTACTCAAGAGCTTCTTCGTAGGTCATCCTTCTGTTCGAACGGATAACGGATGGAACTATGGTAAAATCCATGCGTTCACCGGAATTGTCGAACTTCATCACAACGGTTCTCGTAGGTCTTTCTTCATCGGGTTTCAGGCTGCAGGCACCGTTGGAGAGTACCTGAGGAAGCATCGGCAGTACCCTGTCTGGAAGGTATACACTTGTCCCTCTAAGTCTTGCCTCAATATCGAGCATCCCCCCAGAGGAAACGTAATGCGCAACGTCCGCTATATGCACATACAGAATCCTTACATCTTCCTCTATCACAAGTGAAACAGCATCATCGAAATCCTTCGCGTCCACCGGGTCAATGGTTATTGTGAAAAGATCCCGAAAATCCTCTCTTCCTTCCAGATTCCAGGGTTCGGAAGCCAGCTCTTCAGCCCTTTTTATAAGATTCTGCGCAAAGTCATTCTGAAAGCCATGATCAAGCACCACAGAATCGACCAGAGCCGTGGGAGAAGAAGGGCTGCCAAGGTCTTTATTAAGATCGGCTGCCAGCCTCTTTCCGGAATAGTCCAGCGTTGCGAAGACCAGCCTTCCCTGCGAAATTTCAGTATCGGAAACAGTCCTGAGCAGTATCTCTCTCGGGAGCGCTGGATTCACCGGATCGATAACCCATTTTCTCCCTTTTTTCCTTGCTATTCCGCTCAAACCCTGTCTTCTGCGTTTGATGACAGTTTCAACCCTGCCCCGATAGTGACCCTCCCCCGGAAGGGATCCGGTCTTTCTTACCATTACAAGATCGCCATCAAGTGAGCCTGACGCATTACGGCCATCTATATCTATTCTCTCTCCGTCACTCTTCACGAAACCACTGCCATTAGCACGAATGACAATAATCCCTGATGAAATACCCAATTCTGCGGGAAGCGCATATCTTCTGTCCCCTGCGGGCCACAGCTGCCCGGTCTCCACCAGCTGCTCCACTGCCGCCCCGAGATCAGGGGGCACACTTTCCAGTTTTGCGGCTATCTGACGGAAAGTCAGTCTGGATGAGGGTTCGCGCTGAAAAATCTCCAGTACTGCATCCAGCACTTCGTCATTTAATCCGGAACGCACTTTTTCATCAGACGGCATTTAAGACATCCTCCTTATTGATCGGTACAAGAAGAGAAACGGATCCACCATCACTGTTCCATGCTCCCAGCCTGAAATAGAGCTTAGCCGAAAGGGCCATCAGTGCAGCCCGGTTCAGAAGATCAGCAGCGGAATCCATGCTCCCCGGACAGAGTCCTGCGCTTTTCTGGGAGGAGCTCCAGGCTACTCTTATTTCCAGAGCTTCCCTATGGGGCGCTACTGACATCTTTACTGATCCGCAACCGTTAACAGATACTATGGCGGATGCAGCGATTAATCCTGTAAGAAGGTTCATCAGGTTTTTCCTTACAGGGACGCTCCCATGTACTCCGCTCTTCTCTTCGTATGTGAATTCAACCGAAGTCCCGCTGGACATCTGACAAAGTTCCAGTACATCCACCGCGCTTCCCGCAGTCCATTCACTCTTATCACCATCAGTTATAGAATAAAATGTCAACTTTTCAAGAAAGCGCTTGAGATCCTCCGTGCTTTCAAGAGCAATGGAGAGCTTTTCTTTCACCTTCCCAGGTGTGCCGCCAAGCAATTCAGCAAGTTCTATGTTCCCCATGATCCTTGCAAGAACATTGTTCATGTTATGAATATAAAATGGAAGAAGCGAACCGGTTCGTTCCCACCCGATAGAATTAAGGTTCACTGCCGCATCAGTATGAATACCCGCAGAACATGTTATCCTCCTGAGCAGTTTCAAAGAGAATGCGCTCTGATGCAGGAGAATGGGAAACGTGATTCCCACACCAGGTGGAAATGAGAGAACAGCGAGCGATGGAACGGCTGAGGAAAGAAGGTCATTTCCAGTCTCCAGGTACATATTCTCCAGTTCCCCGTTATCACCCGGGCACAATACCGCAAAAAGCATTCTCCCGGGATCGTCATACTCATCAAGATCTTTCAGTAATACACACGGAAATGGAATTCTGTTTTCGATCCATTTGTGCACTTCCTCTTTTCGACTCCCCGCAATGGCAATTGACCCGGGTCTGCCTGCATCCATATTCAGTTCTTTTCCTTTTCTACTTTCTTCCTGGTTTCACCAGCGGCACGAATCTTACCGGAAGCGATTCCCGCATGGCAAGATCATCTCCGTTACGGGTTATGCATACCAACCTCTGATGCCACTCTCCCACCGGCAGAACCAGTCTGCCGCCCGAAGGATTCAACTGCTCCTCAAGTACCTCAGGGATTTGCGCTGGAGCGGCTGAAACTACGATACCGTCGTACGGGGCGGCAGGTTTCCATCCATTGTATCCGTCAGCTATTATAAAATCGATATCCGACCCGGGTACAATGGCAGGAAGAACTTTCTTTGCTCGTGCAGCCAATTCCGGCAGCAACTCAATTGTAACTACTTTCATACCCATCGAAGCGAGAATGGCTGTCTGGTATCCAGAGCCGGTTCCTATTTCAAGGATTTTACTTCCAGGTTCACATTCGAGCATCTGAAGCATGAAAGCAACGATGTAGGGCTGCGATACAGTCTGGCCGGATCCAATGGGAAGGGGATGATTTCCGTATGCGGCAGCAAGGCTTGTTCCGGGGAGAACAAAGCCCTCCCTTGGTATTTTCATAAATGCATTCAGAACACACTCGTCAGTAATACCCATATCCGCAAGATCTCTGTTTACCATCTTCATGCGGAGGATGGCAGCTGACGCTTCAGAATTCAAGTACTACCCCTCTCCTTCCTTGCCCTGTCCCTTACCCTCTTCCATTCGGTCAACTTCCCGGCTATTGCGGATTCTCTCCCGGAACCGGAAGGAACATAGTATTCCTCCTCCTCCACTTCGTCGGGAAAATTCCTGTGAGTTACAATCCCTCCCTGCTGTGAATGAGCATACTGATAATCCCGGCCGTAATCCAGCTTCTTCATAAGTTTCGTAGGTGCATTCCGCAGATGCAGCGGTACAGGAAGGCTGCCGCCATGCTCAGCTGATGATACGGCTTTCTTCCAGGCGGAGTACACCGAGTTGGATTTTGGTGCCAGTGCAAGGTAACACACAGCTTCCGCCAGGGCCAGATCTCCCTCCGGAGAGCCGAGGAACCTCCAGGAATCGGTAGCCCTCATGGCAACTGTAAGCGCGGAAGGGTCAGCAAGACCGATATCTTCGGTTGCAAAGCGTATCATCCTGCGCGCGATGTAAAGGGGGTTTTCACCGGAAATCATCATCCTTGCCAGCCAGTAAAGCGAAGCGTCTACATCACCCGAACGCAGTGATTTGTGAAGAGCACTTATAAGATTGTAATGTTCCTCTCCGGATTTATCGTAGCGCAGCGGTGATGATAAGAGAGCCTTTTCGGTCAGTTCAACCGTTACAGCTTCTCCCGAAGCCATACCTGCCAGAAGCTCCAGAAGATTCAGGGCCCGCCTGCCGTCTCCGTCAGCAGCCAGGGCTATCAGGCTGAGCACTCCCTCCTGAATCCCGCCGGGATTCTTTTCTCTGAACTCAGCATGAGCCAGAGCCCGTTCGAGTATTGAGATAATGTGTGATTCTTCAAGACTCTTCAGAAGGTATACGGTACACCTGCTTAGAAGCGGGGCGATAATTTCGAAAGAGGGGTTTTCCGTTGTGGCTCCGGCAAGGGTTATGGTACCGTTCTCAACATGGGGAAGAAAAGCATCCTGCTGGGCTTTGTTGAACCTGTGGATTTCATCCACGAATAGCAGTGTCTTTGTTCCGTTCCGGCGCAGCCTGGAAGCGTCAGCGACTATCGCTCTTACCTGCTTAACCCCTCCGGTAACAGCACTGAACCTGACAAAATTCTGGTCAGTGTATTCCGAAACGAGCAGTATGAGGGTTGTTTTGCCCGAGCCGGCATGGCCGACAAGCGCAATGTTGCGTATGTCCTCGATGTTGTGGTCTTTCATGTGGAGATCCTCGATGAATAAAGAGCGTATATAAACACGGATGGAAAAAAAATCCTATGATTTTGATCAAG
>JBDLJP010000164.1:0-5222 GCA_039714295.1 Candidatus Fermentibacterota bacterium | reverse complement strand
TCCATAGGAAGCAGCTTTTCGGCTTCAACGATGCCTGCGACAACATTGGTGAAATCGCGAATATTCTTAACTGAAGATTCCATCGTAAAATCAAAAGCGGCTCTTATGCGGAAGAGAAGACCAAACTCAGATTCATGGGAAGCAAGAAGATAGTAAAGCCTGGAAGAACCTATAAGAATTATCTTGGCATTGGTATCAATCGGTTCGGGATGAAGATGTACGGGATACAGACCCATGGGATCATGACTCCTTATTACGGTAGTCTGGTTTCTGAGGGTCTGAATGAGCCTCTGCCATAGATCCGGTGATCTGACAAGATCCAGAGCATTCATGATAAGGTAACCTTCATCGGCCTTATGCAGGGCACCCGGTCTGATCATGGTATGATCACTGTAGGGTTTTCCATCAACGACAACTCGATCGATGTTTCCAAAAAGGCTTATTGAATCCGGGAATTCCTCGATCACAACCGGTCTCTTATTCTTACCGGCGTTATCAAGTATCAGATTCGGTGTGAAAAGAACGTATGGGTCCTTACCCTCCGAACTCTCGGCGAAATCCTTGAGATTCTCCAGAATAATCTCAACTATCGAATCAGCCCATTGGTCTGCTTTATCGTCACCGATTTCCTTCAGAATGGAAACAATCCCTGATATAGTAGGTTTCACAAGCCTGCGGTACATTTTCTCAAGCTTGGTCTGGATCTCTATTTCCATATCACGGGTTTTCCTGACAGCGTCTGTGAGCTTTCTGAAAAGTTCTTCGTGCAGTTCGATGTACTTCTTCAGATCTTCCTCTTTCAGTTTCCCTTCGTCCATCATCTTCTGAAGAGTATCGAAGGTAACCGCTTCATCGTTGATCATGGGAAGAACATCCGGTCTGAATTCCCCGGGTGCGACGGGTACATTTACTATCGAGAAACCTGCATCGGCAGCTTCCTTCTGGATGGCATCCATAAGAGTCTTTTTTCTGTCCTGGTAGATTGCCTCTACAGCCCTGCTTTCCATTTCGGCTTTTTCGCTTCTGAGGACAGCAGTAATATTGCTTTTAAGAAGCTGTACACATTCCTCCACAGCCGCAACGAATCTGGCACCGTCTCCTGCAGGGAAAGTGAGTGCTATCGGATTTCTGGGATTCTCCATGTTTCGGACGTACATGATGTCTCTCAGTTCATCCGTAGTCATATCTATGCTTTCCAGAATTTTCTTTATGGTTGTTTCACGACCTGTTCCGGATACTCCTGTTACAAACATGTTGTACCCTATCGAATGTATTTCAAGACCGAGTTTGAGAGCCTTTATAGCCCTTTCCTGGCCTACTATCTCTCCTGTGGGTTTTATGTCCGCTGTGGTTGTGAAATCAAGAGCTTCCTGTGGGCATTTCCATCTGAGTTCTTCTGGTTTTATTGGACTGATAGCCATCTGCGTATCCTTCCCGCATGATTATCGATATCTGTTTCTACAACTCCGGTATTGTACACAAGCATAAGAAAACCTGCGCCGACGGCAAGCCTTCTTCCAATGTGGAATCACTTCTCAGCCCAGTTCTCCGCTACGGAGGCCTCGGCAACGACCGGGACATCCTTCATGTATCTGCAGCCTGCCTCTTCCATCGTATTTTTGAGTAACAGAGCTGTTTTCTCCGCTTCCATCTCATCACATTCAAGTACTATCTCATCATGAACAACGGCAACAATTGATGTTTTTGTATCCTTAAGCGCTACATACAACATAGCCAGAGCATTTTTGAGTATGTCAGCAGCCGTACCCTGAACCGGAGTATTGTAACGGCCGGACAAACCGGAATCCTTACTGTATACATGTTTTCTGCCTGCCAGTGTTCTGGAACTACAGGACTTTTTCTTCTTTATATCATTATGCCATGCTTCAATGCCCCTGTATGCCGCAAAGAACCTTTTCTTAAACACCTCTGCTTCATCCAGAGACATTTCCACGCCATAGGTTTCCAGTGCATAAGCCTTCAGTCCAGCTGCACCCATGCCGAATACAAGTCCAAAATTAACAGCTTTTGCCGCCTGTCTCTCCTGCTTTGTAATCATGCCTGTCTCTTTTTGAAGTACCAGTCCCGCTGTTAATCTATGCAGATCCTCTTCATTCCTGTATGCCTCAATCATTCTGCGATCGCCTGACAGCTGTGCGATCACCCGCAGTTCTATCTGTGAATAATCCGCGATGATCATTTTTCTTCCAGATTGCACTGTAAAGCATTGACGGAAAGCCTGTCCTCTGGGGATTTGCTGAATATTGGGCCCGCCGCAGCTCATCCGCCCGCTCCACGCCCCTATCTGACTGTACTGAGGGTGCAGCCTTCCGGTGGATCTGTTTATCTGTTCCGGTATAGAATGCAGAAAACTCGACAGCGCTTTCGACGCATATCTGTATTTTGACAGGGAGACAACAATCGGATGGCGATTGTAACGGCTCAAACTGTGTTTCGATGTACTTTCGACATCTATACCATTGTCATTGAGCATTTTCAAAACTTGCCTGTTACTGTTAATATTGCTTCCATACCTTCGATCATTATCAAACATGCCTAACTGCACTGATGGATAGCCGATAAACGGGTACAGTTCTAACAGCGCCTCTTCCTTCATCCGCTCTGTTTCATCGCGAAGAACTGACCATTTATTCTTATCAAGGTAGATTCCGTCATACTCTAATGATGCAACTGCATACACACATCCGAATTCTAAACGGGCTACTTCAATCAGGTGATGTTTTTTCAAATCGCTCAGCAGTCTATATCTCAACTTCAGCAGTACCCTGGCATCCATCGCTGCATAGTCAAGCTGCTCCATAGTCAGCCGGGATGAGAAATCGCTTTTCTGCTCCTCTTTCGATAGAGTCTGCTTTAAGTAATGCTCTGAAAGGGAGGCTAATCCAACACTTCTGGGAGCACCTGATGTTCTGAGCAGTTTTGCTGCAAGCATGGTGTCAAAAATCCATCCAGAGACCTGAATCATTTCCGATCGTAAAAACTTCAAATCAAACTTTGCGTTTTGAAAAACTTTAATGGACGATGACATGAGTATCGCGGTAATATCCTCTACTGCCTCCGGGAGAAGTTTAAAACAGTCGAAGATCACTGTAGGAAAACCTTCAGCAGCTATTTGAATTAATCTGAGTCTGGATGTGTGAGGATCCAGCCCGGTTGTTTCAGTATCAACTGCGATTACCTCTGCTGATGATAATCTTCCGGATACTGATCTGATTTGATCCGGGGTATCTATCAATAGCCATTTTTTCACTGTATAAACCCATCTCAGATATTTGTCCGCCAGTTTTACAATACATAACAAGTGTGAGCAGACACAGGATAATGTTCCAGAGATACAAGTCACTTAAACTCACAGATCCGGCTTCAGGGGGGCTATTGAAAGCGGACCGGCTTCCACTGAAAGTCCCCGGATCCTGTCCCCCATCTCTACCCTGCCTCTTACTATAATGGTAGCCTCAGAACGGACAAGAATAAACTCGGCCCTCCTGAAAAGCGGTGATGGCAGAAATACATCCGCAACCCCGGTATTGTCCTCAAGCATAAGAAAACCAGCACCAGCGCCAAGCCTTCTTCCTGTAACGAACCTTCCCCAGACCGATATGCTGACCGCTGACCCGATTTGCCCCAGCGGAACCGTTCCCGCAGGACGGGTGATCAGCTCCAGAGGAGATGCTGAAAGAGGAAGATCCAGCAAACCGAGTTCCATGGCGATTCTTGTTTCAATGGAATAGTCGGGAAGATCGGGACTGCCCGGCGGCAGTCCCGGAAAAAATCCACAGTCGCCTGCCGCAAGCTGCAGGAGGGCGGCTGGTGGAGTGAAACCCGTTTCCCCGAAACAACCCGCTGCAGCCATGTTTCTGCATAACGACATTCCGCAGCCGGCTGCGAGCACTTCAGAAGGATATCTGTACGGTCTGCCGTCCCTCAGTTTTTCGTATTCCGTACTCCCCATTCCCTTGAGATGATGAAATCCCGGTACGATTTTTCCATCTCTCTCACATGTGAGCCATTTCCCGGTGTTGATTCCGGGAGGTTTGAAGGAAATACCAAGCCTTCTGGCCTCTTCAAGGTAAACTCTCGGACTGTAGAAACCACCTCCTGCCGCCATAACAGAGGCCATGTAAAGAGCGGGGCAGCTACTCTTCAGAAGTGCCGCCGCACATGAAACGGAGGCATATGTAAATGCATGAGCTTTGCAGAAACCGTAGCCTGCATAACTGGAAAGCACTTCCCAGACCCTTTCCGCTTTAGCGGGGTTCATCTCTCTGCGCCTGCATATTGAGATGATCTCTCCCTTATCCACCAGCTTCTTTTTGAGTCTTCTTCTTAAAAGGTCGGAAGAGGCTTCATCGCTTCCCAGAAGCACTTCAGCAGCTTTTGATACATCCTCCTGGTAAAGCATTACTCCAAGGTTCTCCTTAAGAATCGACCGCAGTTCAGGAAGAGAGGTATTCAGAACTGAATTCAAATGAACACACTCAAGGTAGTTCTTTCTCCCCCCTCCGGCGGATGCTCCGGGTCTTACCAGTGCAAGGGCTCTTGCCACATCCTCCATTGTGCGTATTTTCATCTGCTTCAGAAGCCCCCTCATGGCCGGTGATTCAACATGGACTACTCCTATTGTCCTGCCGGAATCCAGAAGGCTTCCTGCAGTGTCCGGAATACTTCCCCCCCTCCGGAAAATGCTCATCGGGTCCTTTCCAAGCGACGAACATGCAAGGGATATTGTTGTGAGCCCTCTCTGGCCAAGCAGATCCATTTTCAGAAGCCCGATCTCCTCAATTCCATCTTTATCGAAATGTGTTATGTCGTACCCGCCCCGACTCGGCTGAAGTGGCACAAGCGTATCCAGCGGTTCCCCGGTGCATACCAGCCCACACGGATGGGGTGCCAGGTGTGAAGGAATGCTCCTGATAAGTTTTGAGTTCCGCAGTGCTGCAGAGGCAGCCGGTCTGCTCCAGGCGGCATTATCGTGGTAACGGAGAAGCCTGGTAAGATTGTCGGTTTCCGCGCTGCTTATGCCCAGTCCTGATGCAGCGACCCGGAATGCGGACCTTGAGCGATGGGTTACTATCTGTGAAACGGCAGCCCCGTATCTTCCTTCCTTCCCGAGAAACCATTTCATGACTTCATCCCTCCTTGAGCTGTCAATATCAAGGTCTATATCAGGCGGTCTCGACCTTAGAATGTTGAAAAATCGT
>JBDLJP010000163.1:0-5232 GCA_039714295.1 Candidatus Fermentibacterota bacterium | reverse complement strand
GCGGAGTCGAGAAAGTCTTGTGGAGATTAAGGTGGCATACATCGAACCCCATATCACCCGGTCTCGCGATACCAAGCAGAGCGTTCATGTTCGCCCCGTCCATGTAGTTCAGTCCACCGGCTTCATGTACAATGGAGGTCAGTTCTTCAATCCTGGATTCGAAGAGACCGAGTGTATTGGGGTTCGTAAGCATGAAACCAGCCGTATTGGGGCCGGCTTTCCTCTTAAGATCCTCAGGGTCAACCAGACCGAACTCGTTTGACTCAACTCCCACGACAACACAGTTCGCAAGGGTGGAAGTCGCAGGATTGGTTCCATGTGCGGAATCCGGCATCAGTATTTCGTTCCTGTTCGACTCTCCCCTGCTATCGTGGTAGCTCTTAATAAGCATTAGCCCGCAGAATTCACCCTGAGCTCCGGCAGCGGGTTGAAGCGATACTCCTTTGAAGCCTGTAATTTCACAGAGGAATTCTCCCAGTCTGTACATCAGTTCCAGGGAACCTGCCGCAAGCTCGTCCGGAACGAGGGGATGAATGGAGGAGAGGCCTCTGATCCTGGCCAGGTTCTCATGAAGTTTCGGGTTGTACTTCATCGTGCATGAACCCAGCGGGTACATACCTTTATCAACATGATGGTTCATCGTGCTGAGGTTAACATAATGCCTCAGAATCTGTCCTTCAGTCGCTTCAGGCAAACCAGTCCCGCCCTCTCCTTCTCGCGAAAGTGAATCGGGGAGTCCAGAAGCAGCCGGCACGTCAAGTTCAGGCAGCGATACACCTGTTCTTCCCGGGCTGCTGAGCTCAAATATGGTTTTCATACTGTGCCTCCCGAGCAGATCTCAGCCGCAGCGATGACGTACCGATCGATCTCGTCTCTGGTACGCTTTTCAGTGGCGGTTACAAGCATGGCGCCCTCTCCAAGCGGAGCGATCGGAAGTCCTGCAAGAAAACCGCGTTCGATCATTAGATCCCTCAGTTCGATTGAAGAAATCGGGAATGAGATAATGAATTCTCTGAAGAACGGTGTTTTCTCGAAAATCCGGGTAACACCGGGGATTTCCAGAAGTTTCTTCTCGAGATAATGGCATTTATGGTAACACTGGCTGGAAATTTCCCGGAATCCCCGTTCTCCCATTAATGAGAGGTAAATAACGTTAGCAAGAGCCATAAGCGCCTGGTTGGAGCAGATGTTGCTTGTGGCCTTATCTCTTCTTATATGCTGTTCACGGGTCTGCAGGGTCAGAACGTAACCGGTCTGCCCGGCGCGGTCTGAAGTTCTGCCGATTATTCTGCCCGGCATTTTTCTCGCTAGTTTCGATTTCGCGGCCATGAAACCGGCATAGGGCCCTCCATATGACATGGGTATTCCCATGCTCTGACCTTCTCCCACAACAATATCGGCCCCGGCATCTCCGGGTGACCGGAGAAGGGGCATGGCTACCGGGTCAGCGGCAACTATGAAAAGCCCCTTGTGTTCATGAATCAAGTCCGCTATCGGCTTCAGATTTTCGATCAGTCCGAAGTAGTTCGGATACTGAACAAGCACTGCAGCAGTGCCGCCCTCTATAAGCTCTGCAGCGGCTGCAAGGTCGAGACAGCCATCTTCAAGAAAAGGAATCTCGTTAATTTCAAAATCGTCCCGGTTCAGATAGGTCCTTATGACATCGAGCCATAGCGGATTCAGTGAACCGGCAACCAGTATCCTCTGTTTTCTTGTAGCCCGCATGGCCATGAGGCATGCTTCGGCGGCGGCGGATGCACCGTCGTACATGGATGCATTTGCCATATCCACTCCGGTCAGCCTTGCGATCATGGTCTGGTATTCAAAAATTGCCTGAAGAGTGCCCTGGCTTACCTCAGCCTGGTAAGGCGTGTAAGCTGTATAGAATTCGCTTCTGAGAAGAATGTGATCCATAGCGGCGGGAATGAAATGATCGTAGGAACCGGCTCCCAGGAAGCAGGTAAGATCCGCTCCGGTGTTCTTTCCAGCGAATTCCTCAAATTCACGGGTCAGTTCAATCTCTGAAAGGGGTCCGGGAAGATGCAGTCTTTCCTTCAGCCTGAATTTTTCCGGGACCGGTTTAAGCAGATCATCGAATTCCTCCACGCCGATAGCGCGAAGCATCTTCTCTCTCTGCTCCGGGCCGTTCGGTATGAATCTGCTCATTGATTACTCACCGATAAATTCTGTGTACTGTTCGGGACTCTTCAGACCGGTGAATCCGGAAGGATCATCGGTCTTCACAATGATCAGCCAGCCCTTCTCGTATGGATTCTCATTGATAAGAGCCGGTTCATCCTCAAGGCTTTCATTGACCCGGACAACCTTGCAGTTAAATGGAGCGTAAAAATCCTCTGCGGTCTTCACCGCTTCAAGAGTACCCAGAATATCACCGGAAGTAAAATCCTGCATACCTGGAAACTCAACCATTACGATCTCACCCATCTGTTCCTGGGCGTAGGATGTAAGACCCATCATGTATTCACCGTTTCCCAGGTCTTTTATCCATTCGTGTGTTTCGGTATAGCGAAGTCCTTCTGGAATATTAGACATTTCTCCTCCTAGCGTTACTTTCTGCTGCCGTCTTTGTAGAAAGGCAGTTTGACAGTTTTAACCGGAATTCTTTTTCCTCTTACCTCGGCTTCAAGCTCGGTTCCCTTCTTATGAAAACCCTTTTCAACAAACGCCAGGCAGACTCCATGTCCCAGTGCCGGCGCAAGAGAACCGCTTGTGACTACTCCAACTTTTCTGTTGCCATCAAAGAGTTCAGCACCCTGCCTGGGAAAGCCTTTCCCCTGAACCTCCAGACCTACGATATACCTGGCAGGCTTCTCCTTTTTCTGTTGGGCCATTACTTCACGGCCTATGAACTCCTTATCGGTCTTGAGTTTTACGACCCAGCCAAGCTTGGCTTCAATAGGAGTGGTTGTATGGTCCATGTCATTTCCGTAGAGCAGATATCCCACCTCGAGCCGAAGAGTATCGCGGGCGGCCAATCCTACAGGCTTTATCCCGAACTCTTTCCCGGCTTTCATTACAGCGTCCCAGAGGTCTGGAGCATCCTCCGGTTTGATGTAGATTTCAAACCCGTCCTCACCAGTGTATCCGGTTCTTGCAATCAGGGCTTTCTTTCCTGCAAATTCACCGGAAGTGTGGGCGTAATAACCTATCTCTGCAAGTTTTTCATCGGTCAGCTTCTGGGCTACTTTTTCGGCATCGGGACCCTGTATGGCAATAAGGGCGGTTTCATCACTCTCGTTGGTCAGGTCCATGCTGTAACCATCCGTATGATTGTTCACCCATGCCCAGTCCTTCTCGATGTTGGAAGCGTTTACGATAACAAGGTATTCTTCCAGAGACAGCCGGTACACGATAAGATCATCAACAATACCGCCGTCAGGATAGCACATCGTTGAGTAATAAGCTTTTCCGGGTTCCACATCCGAATCGTTGGTCAGAATGTAATCCAGGAATTTTGACGCATCCTTCCCTTTCACCCTGAATTCACCCATATGCGAAAGATCGAAAATACCTACACCGGAGCGGACGGCATTGTGCTCTTCCTTTACCGAAGTGTACTTAATAGGCATGATATAACCGGCAAAGGGTTCCATCTTGGCGCCCAGGCTGACATGTATATCGTGCAGGGCTGTCTTTTTGTCCATTCGGTTTCTCCTGTACTAGTGGAATATTTCTTGAAATATACGGGGTTGAATTTACCTAAATGAGAGATGAAATGCAATGATGGCGCAGCGGCATATTCCGAGAGCGGGTCATTCAATGAATACTGTTATTCCATCACGGCTGGTCAAAAAACTTACAAGGGAATCACGAAGCGCAAAAGCACCGGATTTCCTTGATGTACTGCTTGCCGAAGCCGTGGCGAGAAGATGGTTCCAAAGCGAAAAAATCCCCTGCTGGAGAACACCTCAGAGCCCGTCCGACAAAGGCAGGTACAGCCTGCTTTTCAGAAGCGGAAGAAGAGCAATTGTGGTCCCTGCTGGAAGAAGGCGTGTTTCATTCGATATCATGGCAGATGCAAGATGCGATTATCTCCTGACGGTTGAGATGAAGAACACTTCTTCCGGATATGTAAGCGGGTTTTTCTACCTGTTCGATATCCGAAAACCCGGAAACATCGGATGGAGACCGGATCTGCAAGTTCTGAAAACACGATCAATGGATGACTTCCCCGAACTCAATCATAAATCAGACAATTTCAAACTCAGCTATTTCCTGCAAAGCCTCAGGCTTCTGATAATGGGTGACAGAAAAGTCCCCCTCCCGATCCAGCCGGGATATGACAATAATTTATCTCAATGTTGATGCGATTGACAGGAAAACGGAAGGAGAATGCGAATGTCAGAGTTCAGTAATGTAACAGTGGTAAAAAAAGCAAACGCCTACTTCAATGGTTCGGTAACAAGCAGGACCATCATATTCCCTGACGGTTCAAGGAAAACACTCGGAATAATGATGGGTGGAGAGTACGAGTTCAATACAGCTGATAAGGAACTGATGGAAATTCTTGCAGGAGAGGCAGAAGTCCTTCTTCCGGGTGAAGAGAGCTGGAGAGTGTTCAGAGAAGGGGATGTATTTGAAGTGACAGCGGATTCCTCTTTCAGAATACGTACGTCCGGCATACTGGATTACTGCTGTTCTTACATAAAGGAGTAACGCGCAAAGAGAATAAATGGGTGTCTATTCCCGAATGAAGTAGTACAACCCAAAACCACCTCTCAGAATAAACGCGAGACTCCAGAGGACGTGAAGAACATAGCTTGTATCAGCTTTTCCACTCATGAAGATATAGGTTAGGAACACAAGAGTAAAAGATCCTGAACGAGAGTACACCTTCAGGAGGAGATACTTCTCCCGCTCATCTGTCTTTTGCCCGTGATTGAACCATACACTGAATGCAATTACAGGAAGAAGAGTGGGCACTAGAATGAAAGGCAGTTCGGCTTTCCAAATAATGCTTAGTACAGCAATCAGTATACCTGCGGCAAGCCAGACGGAAGCCAAGCAGATGTAGTTCCCCTTTATCGATTTCATATCACTCTTCCCCCTCAAGCTTAAACACATCTTCAACAGGCACCTCAAAAAACTCCGCAATCTTCAACGCCGTAATGATCGAAGGGTTGAATTTTCCCCGTTCAATCGAGTTTACCGTCTGCCTGCTGAGACCAACTTCTTCCGCAAGGTCTTTCTGACTGATTTCCTTCTCCGCTC
>JBDLJP010000162.1:0-5254 GCA_039714295.1 Candidatus Fermentibacterota bacterium | reverse complement strand
ATCGTCGGGAACATGAGGAACCTCGGAGCTTTCACAGGACCGCTTGCTGTCGGGGACAGCGATGCCAGTGCAGCGTTCCTGTACGATTTTTCATTAATGCCTGATAACCTGAGGTAAACGATATATCTTCCGGTAATGCGGTAACCCGCACAAAGCGCAGGTTCTGGAAATACCTGCCCGGACTGGCAGTTCCATGCCTGCTTGCTGTCTGGTGGTTTGCAGTTACAGGGGGCGGGAGGGATACCCTTCTGCCCTCTCCGGAAGAAGTCATATCCATATTCTTTCATCCATTTGCGGATCAGATATCTACAGGGTCACTAGCCTGGAGCACGCTGGTGAGTCTTGTGAGGGTTGCTCTGGGATTCTCTCTTGCCGCACTTATCGGGATTCCTGTCGGACTTCTGATGGGTGCATCCCGTCATGTCAGGAAGTTCCTCTCACTTATGGTCGAGATGGCGAGACCCCTCTCCGCAATAGCCCTTCTTCCGCTTTCAATAATAATCTTCAAGGCAAAGACTTTCTCACAGCTGTTCGGCCTGGAGTATCTGAGATATCAGAAGAACCTTCTGAATGAAATGCAGCTCGGGATGATATTCATCCTCTTCTGGGGGGGAGTCTTTCCAATAATACTCGGTACTATTCAGGGGGTTCGAAGTGTTAGAAAGATGCATCTGGAAGCTGCCGGGATCCTCGGAGCGAACAGACTGTTTACGTTCAGGCATGTCATTGTACCCTCGGCTCTTCCGGATATTTTCCACGGCCTGAAACTGGGCATAGGAAGATGCTGGATGGTTATTATTGCTGCGGAAATGCTTCCGGGAACCAATTCCGGTATAGGATACCTCATAAGGTATTCCTACCAGCTTTCCAGATATGATATCATGCTGGCAAGCATAATTATTGTCGCGTTTATCGGAGCGCTGTTTTCGAAGGGACTTGAATCCCTTGGAGAAAAATCCCTCGTTCTCAGAAGCAGGGAAAGATGATATGCCGGCATTGAAGGTGACCAGTCTGTCGAAAACCTACAGGGAATCCGCGGGTGAGGTGCATGCTCTGGGTCCTGTGAGTTTTGAGATCGAAGCAGGTGAATTTCTCTGCTTTCTCGGTCCGACAGGATGCGGCAAGACAACCCTGCTGCGCGCCATTGCCGGGCTGGAAAAACCCGATACCGGTGAGGTTGTAATTCAATCCCGTCCTGGTGGCGGAGAACCGGTAATAGGCTACGTCTTTCAGCAGGGCGCGCTTTTTCCCTGGATGAGCATATTTGCCAATCTGGAGTTTCCTCTCAAAGCGAAAAAGATCATTCAGGATACTCGTCGGGAGAGAGTTGAATCGATGCTTGATATGATGGGGCTTTCGTCCTTTGCTTCTTCGTACCCTCACCAGCTGTCGGGGGGCATGCGGCAGCGGGCGGCGCTTGCGCGGTCTCTTGTTATGGAACCCGATCTTCTTCTAATGGATGAACCTTTCAGCTCATTGGATATGAGAACCAGCCAGGAATTGCAGGATAACCTCCGGGAACTTCTGAAGAGGGCATCCACAACGGTAATCTTTGTCACACATAACATTGAAGAGGCGGTTTACCTGGCCGGCAAGGTTTTAGTTCTCGGGCACCGGCCCGGAAGAATTGTGCGCAGGGAGACTATAGATCTGCAGGATCCCCGGTCACGCCTGTCCGATCCTTTTACGGATTATCTGGTCTCCCTGCGAAAAACATTCGAATCACTGGTTTCAGAATAGAGAACTGACTATTCAAGAACGAAATTGTATACAACTGAAGTCCAGACTCCTACCGACACTCCGTCACCCCTTTTCGCGGGTGACCAGCTGCTTTCCATTACCGAGGCCAGGGCAGCGTTGTCCATGCTGGAAAGCCCTGAACTGGCTGTAACAACAGCCTCGGCCGGAACACCTTCAGGGGATATGAAAACCTGGAGGATCACTCTTCCTTCAACACCAGCCTGACTGGCCATGGCAGGATATTCCGGAACCGGTCTGTAAGTACATACAGGCTGAACACTGTGAGGGATGAAAGTTCCAGGTTCAGGAATTGTGTTGTCCGGATCAGTACCCGGTGTAAGAGTATTCGTATTCACGGTAATCGCATGACCAAGCCCGGTAGTATCTATATCTGTGCTGATAATAAGAACCGGTTCCACAATATCCGGAATTTCGTTCATTATGATATCTTCCACATCAATCGGGTCGTCCTCCGGCAATTCGGGAGGAATCTCGTAGAGCTCTCCCGGATCGAATCCCTGCATTTCATCGGTTGCTGTTCTTGTTGCGAGCCTTCCGACTGATGAACCGGGGACAGCCTCGAACGCCAGTACCAGAAGTACAAATCCCCAAAGGATTCCGATGTCCATGGATCCCGCTTTTAACCTGTTATTTCTTTTCATTTCAGAACCTCCTTCAGCTGTTGTACATCTGACGGCGGTTCTTTATTCCTGATAACTGTTGATGAGTTCTTTCTGTTTTTTTTACAGAAGAATCAGACGCAGAACACCTGTATCCGGTTCGGTGCTTGTGAGAACTGCAGGAGTCAGCGGCTTCGGGGCTGCATTCAGGTTTTGTTTTTCAATTTCAGGAACAGAACAAGTGCAATAGTATCGAGAGAGATGAGAGTTGCGAGGGTCTGACCGTCTCCTTCGCAATTGTACCCGAAAATCAGCCTGAGAACCAGAAATACAAGAGTGCCCATATTACCTCCAGATTGATTTTATGAATTTTGTATAATACAATATAACTGATTGTCATCTTTCAGTAACCGCGGAGTATTTACATTTCATTAAATTTGATTTATTAACTGTGAAATTACTGTTTGGCGGGAAGGGATCAATTGACAGACTCGGGGAAACTTGTTTACAGCGGTTTCACATTGAGTATTCACGGGGTGCTGGAGGGCATGGAGATCGACTCTATCCGTGACTTTCTGGATGAGCACAGACGTTCCATATACGACTCCGGGAGACTGACCCTTGATTTCTCGGACAGCCCCGGGATTGACACCGTTCCGGCTGTTGTGCTTTACGGGTTTTGCCGGGAGCTTTCCCGCGCAGGCCTGAGAGTCAGCAGGCAGGGAGCTTCGGATGTCATTGAAAAACTCTTTGAAACTCTGGATGAATTCGATTCATCCGCTGAACCCCTTAAGGAAAGATTTTCTGTTCGTGATCATTTTGAACATCTCGGCAGTGATGTGTATGAGTTCGGACAAACACTCTCCGAACTTGTTCATTTTATGGGAGAGACGCTGAGCGCTTTTGGAGAGCTGGTATTACATCCTCTGAAGGTTCGCTGGTCCATGGTGCTTTACTACATGGAGGAATCGGGTTATAAGGCCATTCCCATTGTAGCTATTCTTCCCTGGCTTCTCGGAGTTGTCCTGGGGTATCAGGCCGGATATCAGATGAGAGTATTCGGCGCGGAAACATTCATGCCCGCATTGATCGGATACAGCATAACCTGGGAGATAGGACCGATGCTTGCCGCTGTTCTCGTTGCAGGCCGCTCGGGCTCAGCTTACGCCGCGGAGATCGGAACGATGCAGGTAAGGGATGAAGTCGATGCTCTGCGAGTGATGGGTTTCGATATATTCAGCTACCTTGTTACACCAAAGATGATTGCTCTTTTCTGCGTAATGCCCTTTCTTGTACTTCTTGCGAACCTTACGGGTATTTTCGGCGGTCTGCTCGCCGGTTCACTGTTTCTTGATCTGACTCCGGGCACATTCATATCTGAACTGGGAAAAGCGCTCATACCTCTTGATATTGTCTGGGGAATGCTGAAAAGCATTGTATATGCTGTAATAATAGCGAATGTAGGCAGTTACATGGGTATGAAAGTCCGGGGAGGAGCAGCCGCTGTTGGAAAGGCGACTACATCCGCCGTCGTTCTCAGTATTTTCATGGTCATAATCGCCGATGCGCTTCTCTCACTCCTGTTTATCCATATCAGACCAGGATTGAGCATGTAGTGGCTGATTGTAAGGCACCCGGCATGGTGCAGGAGACTGATGTCAGACCTGTGTTAAAGGTTGAGGAGCTTGAGGGAGGATGGGATGATCTCCTCGTACTCAAGGACGTTAACCTTGAGGTCAGAAAGGGTGAGGTACTTGCCATCGTCGGCAAAAGCGGGTGCGGAAAGAGCACTCTCATGCACTACCTTCTTGGATTATTGAAACCATGGAATGGAAAGGTTCTTTTCAATGGTTCCGATATATGGTCCAGCCCGGAATCTCTGCAGAACGCACGGAAAAAATGGGGTGTCACATTTCAGTCCGGAGCACTTCTCGGTAATCTTACACTCCTTGAGAACGTGATGCTGCCGCTTAAGGAGTATACCGATCTGTCCGAGCATGATATGAGAATTGTCGCGTACAGCAAACTTGATACGGTCGGTCTTTCGGATTTTGCCGATTCGAACCCGCTGGAGGTTTCCGGCGGGATGCAGAAACGGGCAGGTCTTGCCCGCGCCATGGCACTTGATCCGGAACTGCTTTTCTTTGATGAACCATCAGCCGGTCTCGATCCTGTTACATCCGGAACCCTTGATGACCTGATAATTACGATCAACAGCACTCTGGGCACAACAGTTGTTATTGTTACACATGAACTGGCCAGTATATTTGCTATCTCTGACAGGGTTGTTATGCTGGATCCTGATGAACATGGAATAATAGCTGTTGGAACTGCAGCTGAATTGAGAGACAGCTCAAGTGATGACCGTGTCAGACTGTTCTTCGGAAGAAATCTGGCTGCCAAGAAGAGGAGTGACAGAAAATGTCGATGACCGGGAATAGATTCAGACTTGGAGTGTTCTTTTCAATTGGAATCCTTGTTACGATTTTTCTGATCTTCTGGCTCAGCGGAGGATTCAATGAGAAGAAAACAACCACTTACGTATCCTACTATCCCTGGTCCGTCCAGGGTCTTTCCGAGGGCAGCGGCGTAATGTATAACGGAGTTTCAATAGGCAGTGTTTCAAAAATAGATATAGCTCCGGATGGAAGATTAGTTGAAGTTTTCATGAAAATACGATCCGATTTTTCAGTGGACTCGACCATAGTTGCAGTGATGCAGCTTACCGGAATAACAGGTTTGAGGGTGATAAACCTCAGTGCCGACTCAACTCGCGCCATCCAGCCGGTCAATTACAGTTTTGAAGTAGACTATCAGGTCATACCGGTAGGTGAGGGTGCAATCCAGACTGTGACTACAACGCTAACGAATATTACAGAGATGATTAACGAGAT
>JBDLJP010000161.1:0-5256 GCA_039714295.1 Candidatus Fermentibacterota bacterium | reverse complement strand
AGCGGGATTTCTATCAGCATCCATCCGTTTTCATTCGGTCCGGATACGATGTATTCGGGATTATCGGTAGATATGCTGATCCGGAAAAAGGAATTCGATCTGTCCAGTATGCCGTTTCTATTAAGATCCTCAGTATCAAGCAGCCCGTTTCCCTGTGTACCGTTAATACTGTCGTATCTTACAGAAGGAGGATCATTCTCGCTGTAATCGTAATTGTCCCTGTTAGGGTCACCGCCCTCGGGTGGATTCTCCTCGTTATCCCACAGATTATCCAGTCCGGTATCCTCATTGTAATCTACGGATATATCCACCTCGCCGTTCTGATTCAGATCTTCCGTATCAAGTTCCCCGTTGGCCCTTCTTACAAGCTCTCCAGCTACTCTTTCGAGCCAGTAGGAATCCTCATCTATCCGTTCACCGAGATCGAGATAGATATCGGCATCCGCAGCGGACCCTGTAACTCTTATGTACATCCTGAGATAAGTCTTAGTGGACAGATCAAGCCCGTACTTGTCCATGCACCGCATTATCCCGCCCCATGAATCGGTGCCGCCTGCAGAAGGCTGGAAGTAAAGTTCAAGCACATTGTTCACATAATTATCTTCCTGTCTGCCGACAACATTCGGTACGATGTCCTCAAGTTTCCATCTTCTATAAGTATTGTACCAGCGGATTTCTCCAACCGGATTATCCTGGAAAGAGCCTGGATAGGGAATGCTTGAAAGGCGCCATGCAGGTCTGCTCTGACCTATGGGAAAGGCGGTTTCCGTGCCTTCCATATCATCTATATACGCTTTGCCGTCTACATTCGGATTTGGAAAGCTCATAGCTATCTCACCGGAAATTGCAGCATTACTGGGGGCTTCAGTGTTTATGCCGGGAATAAGGTTCGCAAAATCGGTGAGAAAGTCCGGTTTTGCTTCAAAGTGTGCGTCAATATCCGCTACCAGGGTTCTGGTGGATTCCTCTCCGATCCTCGGTCTGTCTCCCGGTGTGCTTGCGCTCTCGAACATCACTGTGGCTCCCAGCCATGAATCAGCTCCTATTTCGTATACCGCCCTTGTTCCTATCAGGGTCTTTTTCTGCATGGCAAAGAGGGGGATGTACTCGAATGTAACGCGCACGGTGTTGCTGGGATTCTGGGCATCTTCGGCTGCCTCTCCCATCAGAGTAAGCAGCCCAATCTCATAGATGATCGTATAGTCAACGTTATTGACAAGGGTTCTTGTGCTTCCTGCCACAGTAAGGGTTACGTTCTCACTGCCGGGTATTATCCCCATGCGCCCGAGTGAATACGTTGTCGAAGCCGCCCTGTAGCTCACCTCAATGAAGTATTTGCTCTGTACGGGAAGGGGATTGTTCTCGTCGTATACAACCGGGTTCGTAACCTCCAGGATGGGGTCGGTAAAAGGTCTGTTCTGGGGAAACACGAGGAAACCGTTATCCCAGTCAACGGCGTTTTCCTCATCTGCCAGAGAACCGTCCCCATTTGTATCAAGTCCGAGAAGTTCTATGAAGGGAACCCCGCCCTGGGTCTGAATAGGGTCCTCACCCGATCTGTTGAGGTATATGTTGCAGTTGAAGCTCTCCTGAACGATGTTGTTGGCTCCAAGGAAATACCTGTTCCGCAGTTCGTAGTCCCATGTAGGATCGGCAGGCAGAGGATTGCTCTGCTTAATCAGCTTCAGATTCCAGTCCGAACCCGGAGCGGTGCTGCCGATGGTATCACCCGCAGCGGTAACCATCCAGATGGCGATTCTGTAATTATTATTGACAGGGCTGTTAAAACGGATGGGTATGGCAGAATCAACCAGGACATAATCCAGCTCAAGACCGGGCTGCAATTCATCCCAGTCACCGGTTCCGGTTGTTCCTCCTTCAATGAACCATGCTCCCTCAACCGCTCCGGTTTCCAGATTGTTGGTTCCGTCAAGATCGTCCTGGAAGACCCTGATCGCCGCTATCTGCGGCTGAACAAGAGAATCAGGAGAGGTATAGAAAAAATAGTTATCCGCCGGATGTATATCAAGAATACTGTCTTCAACCAGGGTTGCCTGTCCTACAAATTCCGATGATTCAGTGGAACCGGATTCACGGCTTGCTATGGTGGTGAATTCTACAGGACCGACCTGCGCCACCATCTTAGCTCCGAAAAGTCCCTCGTGCGGTATGCTGTACGAAACAAATTCAGGTCCGGTTATTGAAAGGCTGATATCTCCCATCTCGATACTCTGAATTATTTCATCCTCGTATCCATCGTAACGCAGGCTGACGCTGCTCTGGGGACCGAAACTTCTCTGACTGTCATGATTTACATTGACATGAACCTTCTCGCCGATAGTTCCTTCAAGCTGAACACTCAGCTCCTGTTCCATCTTAAGATCGGGAAAGAGGGATTGACTCTGCCCCTCGGTTTCAACCGCGTTCGGTCTGTAATGGCTTATCCCGGAGAGGGTGATCTTCTGATAACCGCTGATATCAATCTGTCCGCCTTCACCAATTGCCCCCGCCAGTATCGACGGCATATCAAGGGGGAGGTATATCGTAGGTATGAGAGAACCGGCTTCTCTTGATGTACGCAGGCAATTGGTGCTGTTCATGGTGACCCATGTATCCCGGAGAGTCCACTCCATCGACCTCTGGTTCAATACATTAACGGGAAAACAGCGAGATGTTGAAACAGGGATGGATCTATAGAAAAGCCGCCAGCACATGAAGCTGCTCCGCACCGAAGGCACCAGTTCCCAGGACACGCCGGGATCAAGCAGCATGTCAGTCGTATATTCGGTTTCCCATGGATAGGCTGGAACAAGCATGGGAGCACGCACTCCCGCCGCCCGGGCAGCTGTGTTCGCTGTGAGCATCAGAATGAACGATAGAATTATGGTTCTTATTTTCATACTCAGATTCTAGTCTCCCGCTTACTCATGGTTCCCGATACAGGCTATAATTGCCATATTGTATGATATTACTGAATGCCAATAATGAGAATTAAATGAAAAAACTGCAAGTTTACACTTTGAGAGAGTTCACCGCACCCTTTCTTCTTTCCTGCGGTATCTTCACTTTTGTGATGCTGCTGGATAAATTGCTTGATCTTCTGGATATGATAGTAAGCAAGGGTGTACCTGTGAGAACCGTTGTGGAAGTATTCCTTCTGCTTCTTCCCTCGATGGTGGCCGTGGTGATTCCGATGGGTGTCCTCGCAGGCGTGCTCATGGCGGTGGGCAGGATGGAGTCCGATCTTGAAGTTACTGCTATGAAATCGTCAGGCATAAGTATCTTCATGCTCATCAAACCTCTCATGCTTGCTGCGGTTCTCCTTACGGCAACCATGGTGCTCTTCAATAATTACGTACTGCCTGACGCGAATCATATGGCAAAGAACCTGCTTCTGGATATCGGTACAATGCGTCCCGCAGCAAAAATCGTACCGGGGATGTTCGTAGAGGATATCGATAACTACAGGATTATCGTGGAGGAAAAAGACGACCTTACAGGCGAGCTTGAAAATGTAGTCATACATGAACGGGTTCCGGGTATGCCCGGAAGAACCATTACCGCCCTCCGGGGAAGGATGGAGCCTGTCTCTGCGAACAGTTTCCGCCTTCTTCTGACCGATGGTCAGATGCATGAGATGACAGAGAACGGCGAGTACAGAAAACTGGATTTCAAAGTCTACACCGTTGAGATAGTCCGGTCAGAGGAGCTTATCAGGCAGGACAGAGATAACCGGGGAGACAGGGAGCTGTCCGCAAGCCAGATGAGGGCGCTTGTTGATTCTCTTGAAAAACAGGTTGAAATGTTTGAGGACTCACTCCTCATCTCCGGCAGCGCACCAATTCTGGCTCTGATCAGTGATTCAACGATCTATACCGGAAGGACTGCTTTCCCCCCTCCTGACAGCGTTGATGATCGAACATGGTTCAATCTGACAAGAAATTTTATGGCGCAGCAATCCGGCGACATGAGAATTCTGGCGGATCGCAAGGCTTCATTGCAGCGGAGTATAAGCCGTTACAGGGTTGAGATACAGAAAAAATACTCCATACCGTTTGCCTGCATAGTATTCGTTTTCCTGGGTATCCCGCTTGGACTTTCAACCAGGAAGGGCAGCGCAGGTATTGCACTTGGTATCAGCCTGCTTGTGATCCTCGCCTATTATCTTTTCCTTATCGCAGGAGAACAGCTTGCAGACAGAAGGATGATGCCGGCATTCCTCTCCATGTGGCTGCCGAATATCATACTGGGCGGCTTCGGAGCAGTACTCACCGCACGAAGCCTGCACGAAGGTAATCCTCTACCCCTGGGAAGACTGCTCGCGGCTTCCAGGTCATTTATCACGAGACTCCGCGGGAAAAATAAAGCGGGTTCCGCATGATCATTAAAAAACTGGATATCTATCTTTCTCTGCGGTTCATCAGAATGATAATCGTATCCGTCACTTCATTTGTAGTGATATTCGTGAGCGTCGATGCATTCGACCATTTCAACCGATGGGTCGACAAGGATGTTTCAATAGGTGCCTTTCTGAGCTACTACTTCTACGGATTGCCCTACATCATCGTGCTGGTCCTGCCGATAGCCGTTCTCCTCAGCTCGCTCTTCCTGATCTCATCCCTTTCCAAAAAGAACGAGCTGGTCGCAATGCGGTCTGCGGGAATAAGCATCCCCAGGATCATCCTTCCGCTGCTGATCGTCGGAGCCTTCACATCGCTCTTTGAGCTCGGTGTGGGTGATTTCATTGTAGCCAACGCCACATACCAGCAGACACAGATAAAAAGGGTTGAAATAGACGGCCAGGAACCGATCAACTACTCCAGAAGAAGTAATTTCGCACACAGATCCCCGGATGGGTCGATACTGGATATCGGATTCTTCAACGGTCAGACCGAAATAATGGACAATGTCACCATAGAGTGGTTCGATGATAGCAGCAGAGTTACCAGGAGACTGGATATGGACAGAATGCTCTGGATCGATTCCGTATGGACAGGTGCAGGCACAGCTGACAGGATATTCGGACCATCGGGAGCGATTGTTTTCTCGACCGCAGATACACTGCTTATCCCTGAGATATCTGAAACACCTGAGGATTTCGGCGCGCGCCAGAAGGCTCCGGGAGAAATGAACTTCATCGAACTCCGGAACTATATCGCCAGTGTTGATGAAGCCGGGGGTGATTCAAGAGGAGACCTGGTAGAGTTCTATCTGAAGTTCTTCTTCCCGCTCTCAAATCTAATCATGGTCTTCGTA
>JBDLJP010000160.1:0-5269 GCA_039714295.1 Candidatus Fermentibacterota bacterium | reverse complement strand
AACGGATTTTGCCACTCCCCAGTAAACAGCCTGTCTTCCGATTGTCAGTACTGCCGATGAAGTTCTCAGCTGGATGTTCAGTCTGTCAATGTCCTGAAGAAAGCTGAAAGAGTTGTCACCGTTCCATGAGGAAGGGAAAACTCTGGTCTGGGGGTCTGCGAGTCTGAATACTTGAACTTCGTTTTCACCGCTGAGTGCGGGGTTGCCCAGGGAAGGAGAGAGAATCCAGGCGGCGTTAAAACTGATGTTGCCTGTCCTGTGATGAACAATGAGTCTCAGGGGCACCTGGAATGTACAGGTCAGGGAAGAATCGGGAACGGATTGATCGGTTACTGCGAACTTCGGCTTGAGAGTGCCGGATAAGTCAGCGGCCCTCGCGCTTAATCCTGCGATCAGTGTCAGAAGGAGCAGAGCGCTGAAGGCTGGTTTCATCAGTATTCGTCCGAAGATGCTTTTCCGTCGATCCTGCCGTCCCGCAGGATAACTATCTTTCTTGCCCTGCTCATCACTATCTCGTCGTGGGTTGAGAAAAGGAAGGTCATGCCTGTTTCTTCGTTCAGCTGCCTCATCATATCAAGAAGAGCGCCGCTGGTTGTTGAATCCAGGTTTGCAGTGGGCTCATCGGCCATGATGAGGGAGGGACGTGAGACCATAGCCCTTGCCACAGCCACCCTCTGCTGCTGACCGCCTGAAAGCTGCATGGGAAGCCTCGGTGCGTATTCGGCGATCCCTACTTTTTCCAGAATGCTCATAACCCTGTCGTGACGTTCTGCTGCGGGAATGCCCTGGAGAAGCATAACGTATTCAACATTCTCTTCTACCGTGAGTACAGGGAAGAGGTTGTACGCCTGAAAAATGAAACCAATATGATCTCTCCTGAAGTCTGAGAGCTCTCTTCCGCTCATGTCGGAGATAAGTTTTCCCGAGAGCCGGACTTTACCCTCCGTAGGCGTATCGAGTCCGGCAAGGACATTGAGAAATGTCGTTTTCCCCGAACCGGATGGACCGATTATGGCGGTGAATTCACCTTTTTTCAGCGTATAGTCTATACCCCTTACCGCATGAACCGGCACACCTGCATCATCGTAGGTCTTCACAACACCCTCAGCGATTATTACATCATTATCAGTCATATACATCTCCATGGTCTATAGACTCTTTCGCATTGCTTCAGCCGGGTTCAGCCTGCTGGCGTGAATCCCGGGGTAAATCCCTGCTGCTGTGGTGAGAATCAGAGTGAAAAGGGGAAATATCCATATCCGGCTGAGAATCATTTCAGGATATATCGGTCTGTCGATCATGACACCAGATACTTCCAAATCCCCGAAGCTGATACCTGTTTTCGATGTTATCCATATTATCAGCAGACCGATGGCGATTCCTGTTACAGTACTGATAACCGCAATCCAGAAAGCCTCAAGGATCACCATTACGGTTATTGTTCCCGTCCTGGTCCCTACAGCCTTCATGACCCCGAATTCGTACATCCTTTCGAATACGGACATGAACAGGGAGTTCACTATCCCGAAAACAACCAGACCGAATAGAATCGCAGCCATTATTGCCATACTTACATTAACCATGTTGAGCAGAGATCCGATCTGCGGTGCCAGCTCGGGCCATCCCAGTGCTGTGTTGCCGAAGACCGAGAACCTGCTCCAGAACCCGAGTGACGTATCAGCTCCCATTTCCACTTGCGGGAATCTGACTGCGATTTCATGGATTTCTCCCTGTATGCCAAGCATGGCTCCCGCAGCGGAGATATTGATAAAGGCGGAATACCTGTCGAGATTATCATTACCGAAACGGCATATGCCGGATACAAAGAACATGCTGCTCGACAGTCCGCTTCCGGCCTGAGCAGCGGTTATAACAATTACATCGCCAAGCCCGGCGTCCAGATCCTCCGCAAGTTTGTATCCGATAATAAGTTCAGTGCTGTCCCCGCTAAAGTAGAATCCAGAATCAATGGCAGTTTTCAGCATAGTCACTTCCGGATCGGTTTGCATGTCAACTCCGATAAGAGTAACCGGTTTCATCTCCGTTGCTGATGTTGCTGATGCCGGGGAGAGTATTCTCGGAGTATAGAAGCTGACGGATGAATCCAGTTCCAGAAGGGAAAGTATTGAATCGGGACGTTTGATTACAAGATTGATGTTCCTGGTGTCCAGAAAACCATTTCCATGGATCTGGGCATCCCCCATCCATGATTCGGTGGTTGTCTGTATCATATGGGTGCTCATACCCTGCATAAGCGCCTCTGTGAACATAATTGCCCCGAGGCCAAGTCCGACGGCAATCCCGGTGATCAGAGTTCTCCGGAAATTTCTCCAGATGACCTTCCAGGCGAATTTCAGGAGCCTGCTGAACATATCAGACCATCCTCATGGATTTTGCGGCTTTTGTATGGGCAGCCTTCAGCGCGGGGAGTAAACTGACTGCTGCGGCTGTGATGATCACGCAAATCGCAGGGATCCAGTAGCATTCCGGGCTGATCGATGCGATCATCTCACGGAAGACAGTGCCTCCATAATCAAGGGGCGGATCCATTTTCAGACCATGTTTCGAAAGGAAAAGAAGAGCGGCTGTACTCAGAACACTGCCCGCGGCTACACTTATGATACCCATGATATTCGCTTCCAGGACTATCATTCTGACGATGAAACCAGGCCTTGTGCCGAGGGCTTTCATTACTCCAAATTCCCGCCTCCGCTCGAGAACCATCATGAGAATTGTATTGAGTACTCCCATAGCGGCCACCAGTACTATCACGAAGATAGTTACTTTCAGGCTCTCCTCATCGGCCTTCATGCCGTTGTAGAACTCTCTTGCGAAAGTTTTCCAGGAGTCAGTTTCAAGGTTCTTTTCCGAGAGTGCTGCTGATATTGTTCCTGTGAGGTCATCGACCCTGCTCAGTGAACCGGTCATGATCGCGATTTCGTGCACTTTTTCACCAAGTGCGAAAAGGATCTGAGCATCAGCCAGAGTTATGTAGCATGTGTTTCTGTCTATATCGGCATTACCCGTACTGACTATGCCGCGGATCACATACATCCTGTCAGCACTGCTGCCGTCCGCCGCCTGTGAAAGCATGACAAGGGAATCGCCCACTGAAGCGTCAAGGATTATGGAGAGTTCTTTTCCGAGTACGATCTGGCCGGTGGCGGTGTAGGAAGTGTCAGCATCGGAGGCTGTAAGGACTTCACCGATAACTATTCTCCTGGAGAAATTTGTAGCTGCCTCTTCCATTGCAGGGTCTATTCCAATCACCGCAGCGGCAGCTGAATTCGAGAACACGTCACCTGATCCCGTCCCCTGCTGTCTGACCGCAAGGAGGGCGCCTGAGTATATCCTGGGTGTCCATACCCTGACTCCCGGAAGGGAATCAAGGAAAGCTCCAACCGCGTCTGGATCACTGATCGTCGCGTAGATGGACGGATCCTCAAGATAACCTTCGCGGTGAACCTGGATCTGACCCGTTCTGTTATTTGTAAAGAACATGATTATGCTGCTGTACGAGCCGTTCATCCATCCGATGGAAAGGGAGGAGAGGAAGAAGCCGCCTGTCATCGTCAGAAGGGTGAGGACAGTCCGTCTTTTCTGACGGAAGATATTTCTCCATGCGAGTTTCAGAAGCATGTCAGTCGCCGGTCTGCAGGTTACGGAGAGAGAAGATACTGCTGTCCAGACCGCGATTGAACTCAGCGTAAGACCAGATGATGGTTGTGCTCTGACCCTCTTTATCTGCCGGGATCACCTGCATCTGCGTGGGGATTGTTCTGCCGTCCATCTCCTGTACATTCGAGTAGGTGACAGTCTTTATCAGCTCTCCGTGACTGTCGTAATACTTCTCCCAGAGGGGTATTGTGTCTGCGATCCTGAGTGCGAACACGATGCTTGACCAGACTACCGCAGTGGACGATTTCGGAAGCAGTTCTATGTATACGACACCGTCCGCCTGATCCCCCGTGAGGGTTGTATCGGTCGTATATGAGTATGTGTAATCTTCCGCATAGGTTATTTCTCTGACAATATCGTTGTTTGTGATGTCCGATCCCATCCATGAACCCGCCATCATGGATGACGGAATCCTAACCGTGCTGCTGGTGTTCGGAAGGTAATTCCACATTTCGGTACCTATTCGGAGGGATGCCATACCGGCTTCCCTTGCAGGGGAGAGTATCCTGATGAAGGTTCTATCAGTTCCTGCCGACCATGCCTGCATTGTCAGTGTTCTTTCCCAGTGCGGTGTTACGATATGCATGGACATTTCAGCGTAACTGTCATCGCTTCTGTAAAGCTGATCCAGTGAATGCACCAGGTCATCGAGCGGTGGCTGACAGATACCGCTGCCTGTTAGACCCGGAATTACCGACATACTTAGAAGCAGAATAACTGATCTCACTTATCTCCCCCTTCCGGGTTCAAACCCCGGAACAGGATTTGAAGCATTATCTCAAGGGATTCAAGCATCTGCCTGGAAGTTCTTTCATCATCAGCAGCGTACCACATAATGGCTGTGGTGATGATTCCGTATATCGTAAGGGAAGCATGCTCTATATCCGTACCTGGTTTGAGTTTATGTTTCCCTGCTAATTCCCGCAGTAACCTGGAAAGAGCATCAAGAAGAGTAAGGTCCTGATTGATAATCCCTTTGCTGAGAGCAGTTTCACTGCGCCAGGCTTCCCGCATCAATTCCCGCAGAAGCCTCTTCGGGTACATTGAGAGATTTTTCATGAAACTATTCACATAAACCTTAATACCATCGAGTCCCGACCCGGACTCAGGGATATGGAACTTGTCGCCCAGAGCTTTTGAAGTGTCTTCTGCGGTAATCGCGAGAATCAGAGTACTCTTCGAATCGAAGTAATTGTATACCGTACCTACTGCGACTTCAGCCTTCTGGGCTATCGCCTCTATTGTGGTTTCATCGTAACCGCGAGTGAAGAACATATCCCTGGCAGTTTCCAGAATTGCCTTTCGAACCCGCTCCTTCTTAATCTCTCTCAGTCCCATGAACAACCTCCAAACATGAATATATTCAATAATAAAATATCTTCAGAAATCGTCAATCTCACAGAGGAAACCGCGGATCTGTAAACTGGCGAGGGGAATGGATATAAGTTCCAACCGCGATTGCCATGCGGATTGGCAATTTATGACAGATTCAGTCTGAATACTGTCTGAATTGATGCTATTGTATATTAACGATATGAAGGGGGAAACCTGATGAAAGTTGTTTCTGTTCTATTGTTTGTCATTCCGTACT
>JBDLJP010000159.1:0-5277 GCA_039714295.1 Candidatus Fermentibacterota bacterium | reverse complement strand
AGCCCAGGCCGCGAATATCGGCAGTTTTCGCCTGAGATGGATTTCAGGCGATGCTCGATATGTCACAGACGGGGAGCTGAGCAGCGTCCCGGTGGTCTGGGGACCACAGTCCGGGATTACGTACGCAATGATATACGAATCTTCACTACTGTATTCCCAGCCGGACAGTGGCTCAGCGGTCGTGGGTTCTGTGCCATCATCCAGTGCTGCTGGTATCGTTTCAAGATCGGAGGGCTGGTACCTCCTTGATCTCCGTATCGGACCACTTGGGATGGATATTGAGGGATGGATAGAATCGATCGATGTTTCCATCAGCGGCAATCTTGATTCAATTCCCTTTACTGAATAATATCCAGCTCTCTGATCAGTGAGGAGGCTATTATCCTGTACGAGGGTGAATAGGCATTTCTGTAAACTGACGAATGATGAACAGCCGGGTAACCCGATTCTGCCATTTCAGTCAGGTATTGATCGATATCCTGGATATTGGTGCTCAGCAGACCATCCACTTTCATCCGAAGAAGCCACCAGCAGTACAGCTCAAGTTTTATGGTTGATCCGGTAAATTCCTCCGGGGTTCTGAAAAACATCTCAATGAGTTTATCAGGGCTGTGTCCGGCGCTAAGATATGGTCGAATATTTATCCTTGAAATGCTACCGTCGTGAGCAATAATATCCACTACAGGTTCCAGTGGTCCGTTTCCGATGTAACTGATTTCTTTTTTAAAAAACTCCCGCGCGGAATCGATGGATCGTATTCCATGAGCGCTGCCCATCGCAGCCTGGTAGATAAGTTTATAGAGATCGACAGATCTCATGAGAGGATACCTGAGTGAATGCGACCTGATTATTCTCCTGAAGGTGGATTCATGATCATCACTCATAAGATGTTTCCTTCTTCCCGGTGCCCACTCATACAATATACATCTTTCGGGGCAGATCAAAAGGCTGGAATGACTTTCGATTGATATGAAGGTCTGTGATTGCATTCACACTACTCAGTGAATTGGGTAATTTGTAATTGCTACCACTGTGAACATTCTCTACAATGAAGAATATCAGGTATATAGCGTCCGGAGACTTGACATTTACCTACCGGTAAGTAGAATATGAACTCAGAGAGTCAATTGTATATGGAGGTTTGAGCTTGAGTGATACCAACAGGGACAGGCTTCTTCAGGCCGGAGTTGAACTGCTGTCTGAAAAAACATTCTCGGAAATATCAATGGATCAGGTAGCAGAATCATCCGGAGTTTCAAAACCGATGATTTACTACTATTTCAAGAACAAGGAGGGATACTACAAAGCTCTTGCAGCCCACCTTCTGAGTATGGCAAGAACCTTGAACAGAAATATTTTCAATATCGATATCAGCCTCAGGGAGAACATGATGAATTATGTCCTGTTCCGGGTTGAGCATGTCAGGACGAATCCGGGCATTTCCAAGGCTTTCATGTCCATTATTACAGATCCCAACATAGCCCTGCTTATAGAAGAGATGCAGGAAGAATTCAACGTTATGCGCATGGAGTTCATCGATCCGTTGTTCGATAGAGCTATAGAAATAGGTGAAATCCTGCCTGATACTAACAGGATGATGGTTATGATGATGCTGAATTCAGTTCTCATAGGTTTCAGCATGAAGATCCTTAACGGATTACCGATTCATCAAAACGTAAATCCTGAAGAAATTGTAGATATAATATTCGACGGAATATCAGCACAGAGAGAGGATAACTGATCTCATGAGATATTTGGTAATAATAATATTAATGAGCCTTAATGCTGGGGCTGTCACCCTTGAAGAGGCTGTTGTAATAGCACTGGAGAACAGGGGTGATGTACAATCAGCCCTTATGTCTTACGAAAGCGCGGTATGGACAAGCCGGAGTGCGGATCTCTGGTATTTGCCTCAGGTTAACGGTCAGCTTGCTTTTTCGAAGAATTTCGACATTCAGGAAATGACAATCCCGGGTATGGGTTCAATACCAATGGGAAGTGAGTACTCCTCAATTGCCGGAATTTCTGTAACCGTTCCTCTCTTCGTACCCCAGGGACCTGCTGGGTCGCGCATGGCATCCAGAGCGGAGGAGCTTTCATTACAGCAGTCAAGCGCTGCAGAGATGGACGCGGTTGTCCAGGTGGTGCAGGCATTCTACGGAGTTCTTCTGGCGCAGGAAATGATGGATGTTTCCAGAGAAGCCCTTGAAATAGCGCAGACCGGCTACGAAATGGCGGCACTGAAACATGATGTAGGAACAATATCGCGCTTTGAACTTCTTCAAAGCCGCGTTGCCGCTGAGAATAGAATACCCGGTCTGATCGCAGCTGAGAATGCTCTTGAGAATGCTTACGCCGGTTTTGCTGTGGCTCTCGGGCAGGAGAATAATGCTCAATTTCAGGTAGAGGGCAGTCTGGATGCTGAGCCAGCTATCATCATGCCCGAAACCCTTGAAGAAGCGCGCGAAACCATGAACAGCAACAGCCCCGACCGCAGGGCAGCGGAATACATTGAACTGGTGGGTGATGCGGGAGTGGACATGGCGAGAGCCGCGTTCCTTCCCATGCTGGTTTTTCAGACGGATCTGAATTACCTGGCAGCAAGGAACGATACAGAATTTGAGATAGATGATTACGAAAGGAACCTGGTGGCTTCGGTCGCTCTCCAGATACCTCTGTTCAATGGTTTTTCCGATATATCGAGCTTCAATTCGGCCAGAGCCCAGAGGGTTGCTTCGGAGGCGTCTGCAAGGAGCATCAGGCAGGTCACAGATCTCTCGCTGGTATCAGCCTGGAATAACCTGCAGGCTGCCCGGGAGGGTGTTACAGCTACAAGTTCAACTGTTGAACTGGCTGATGAGGGAGCCTCGATTGCCAGCATCTCCTACGAAGCCGGTATGATAACACGTCTGGAAATGGATCAGTCTTTTCTGGCTCTTACAACTGCCAGAACAAACCATGCGAACGCTCTTTACAAATTAAGAACCGCCGAAGCTGAACTGATGAGGGCTGCAGGCCTGATGGAAGGATACTTCTAATGAGAATTAACAGATTGATTATACCGGTAGCGGCAATTCTTGCAGCTGTATTCCTCGCTACAGGATGCGGTTCCGGTCAGATAGATGAAGAGGAGCCTCTGGTACGCGTATCTATAGAAGTAGTTGAACCTGTCAGTATTTCTAGTATTGCCTACGCCAGTGCCAGGGTGGAGGGACTTGAAGAAGCCCTCATTTACGCTTTATCACCCGGTAAGGTCGAAGAAGTGCTTGTTTCTGAGGGTGACAGTGTTACTGCGGGACAACAGCTTGTAAGACTGAATACCGATCAGCAGGCCAGCGCGGGTACATCCAGTGCTGTCGCGGGGATCAGCGCCGCACAGGCTAATGTAGACAACGCGACAAGTAACTATATGAGAATGCAGTCGCTTTACGAAGCTGGAGGTGTCAGCGAGCAGCAGCTCGAGGGAGCTCGTGCATCTGTTGAAGCTGCACAGGCTCAGCTCAGTCAGGCCAGAGCCGGTTACACTCAGGCAAGGACAAATCGAGATAACTCATGGATAACAGCACCGTTTGACGGTGAAATAGGTAGAATATGGGCTCGCGTGGGCAATTCTTCCGCGAATACTCCACTGATCTCCATATCCAACAATTCGGTCATTGTAGCCAGGATACTTCTTCCAGAAGAGAACCTCCTCGATCTGGAGCCCGGTCTTCCGGCTTACATAACTGTCAGCTCTCTGGATAATGAATCCTTCTCCGGAATGGTCACATCCGCATCGATGACAGTAGATCAGATCAGCGGGCTTGTTCCGGTGGAAGTCAGATTTGACGAAACCGGAGGGAGGCTCAGACCAGGGATGGCCGGCAGGGTAGCTGTTCTTACCGAGACTTTTGAGAACGCGATCGCTGTTCAGGAAAGTGCTCTCAGGAGAACACATTCAGGCTATCAGGTAGTTGTTATTGAGAACGGCATATCTATAATAAAGGATGTTCAGGTTGGTATTTCAAGCGAAGGAATGGTTCAGATAACCGACGGGCTCAGTTCTGGAGATTCCATGGTCGTAGGAGGTCAGACAATGATTCAGGACGGAGCCAGTGTGGAGGTAGTGAATCAATGAAGCTTCCGGAAATATCAGTTCAAAGACGTATCACCTTCCTGATGGTCTTCATTGCCATTCTTGGTGCGGGAATATTCGGTCTTACCCAGCTTGGTGTGGATATGTATCCGGATATGGACTTTCCAATGATAATGGTGATGAGTTCCATGGAAGGCGCCGGTCCGGAGGAAATGGAAAACCTTGTTACGGATCCCCTTGAGCAGGCAATCGCAAGGGTTTCCAATGTCAAGAAAGTTTCCTCTACATCACGAGCGGGTATCAGTATTGTAACGGCTGAGTTCAACTGGGGACACAGTCTCGATCAGGCTGAAACCGATGTCAGAAGGCAGCTCGATATGTTTGAGGCTCTTCTGCCGGAAGATGCCACCGATCCGCTTGTATTCGCACTGGATCCGAGCATGCAGCCGGTTCTGTACGTCGGTTTCAGCAGTGATGTGCTGAACGATTTTGATCTCAGGACACTTATTCGTGAAGAAATAGAACCGCTATTCAGCAGACTTGATGGCGTGGGGTCCGCTGTAACAACCGGTGGCCGCGAAAGACAGATAAATGTTGAAGTAGACCCCTCAGCTCTTTCGGATGCGGGGATCACAATATCTCAGGTTGTAAGAGTTCTGAGTTCTGTTCGCAACAATACTCCCGCGGGAAGGATCGATGCGGGCGGGATGAACATGAACATCAGAATTGAATCCGCTTTCCATAGTGTTGAGGAGATAGAACAGCTTGTTGTCGGTATTAATGCCCAGACTCCGGTTCTTCTGCGTGATATAGCATGTGTACAGGATGGTCAGACCGATGAACTGCAGTACGTCAGATTCAACGGAATTCCCTCTGTATCGATGTATATGAACAAGAGATCAGACGCCAACACAGTTAACGTGTGCGCAAGAATTCGTGAACAGCTCGATGATATCTCGGAGGATTACGGGAATACTCTTACTCCTGTCGTTCTTTTCGACCAGTCGGAATTCATATCGCAGTCCATCAACAATCTGGGAACAACAGCCCTTCAGGCGTGCTTTCTTGCTTTTCTGGTACTGCTGTTCTTCCTCAGGTCATGGAAGAGCTCAGCAATTGCGGGAATATCCATACCTATTTCCGTATTCGTGACCTTTGCGGTGATGCACTTTACAGGAGTACAGCTGAACATGATATCTCTG
>JBDLJP010000158.1:0-5288 GCA_039714295.1 Candidatus Fermentibacterota bacterium | reverse complement strand
CTCGGTATCAACAGCGATAGCTTTCTCATGACGAAGCGCATCAGCAAAACTGTTCAGATCTGCCTGTGTACTGATAAACGTGGTTCTGTTCAAATCTCTCCCGGTTCAGGTTCAGTAGCTGGAGGAGGAATCAGGAGACTCCACCGCAACTGTACTGTCAATAAATGATGTTTCCCTGTGAAAAGGACAGTATACACCATCCGAAGTTATTTCGAAATAGGAATAGCCATTATCCGGGCAATGGAATCCACCCCTCTGTCCGAACTCACCGCTGCTCTGTTCGAACATTTCACCAAAACTCAATGGGTAGTCGTAGCCTGCGCTGGTGTACCGTGTGACAACCAGAGCCAGACTGTCCCTCAGCGTGCTGCATGCTGAACCACCCGTATCCAGACCGTTTGCAAGATGACCGGCGGAGCAGAACAGAACACCGTCTTCAGTATAATAATGGGAAGCGCCTGCAACCGGACAGACAAATTCCTCCGGGGCTCTTCCCTCGAAGAGAGCAGGAATAACTGTGTCCCTGGCGTACGATGAACATAGAACCGTCGCACTGCCAAGGATATTATCAAGAGAGGTGTCTCCTGTAATCGCCCAGCTGCCGTCCGGTTCCTCAGCGAGCCACAGCGTTCTTGAACCGCCCTGGAGAAGAGTAATGGAAATACTGAACCCGCGAATCTCATGGCGTCCTGTTCGAATTCCGCCTGTTGCGGGTGTATCCGCAAGATATTCCAGCGCAGCGGGAGTCAGGGTAGCAGCCAGGCTGTCCGAGAGGAAAGAATGAGCTTCCTCCATTTCACCTGCGGTAAGGTGTTCGATGTATCCTCTGCCCGTATCGATCAGTTTCTTTCCGGTACTGCTGGTCCGGGCCGCAAAGGCGGCAATGATCAGCAGAACAATCGCTGCAGCTGCAGGGAGCTTTTTCATCTTGTGCCGGATGAACCCGTGAACAGGTCGGTGAAATCAAGTCCTGTTCCGCTGATCATGAGACCCCATTCCTTGGCTGTGTTCTCTCCTCCAAGCCTGTAATAAACTTCTGCGGTAAGGTTAAGGCTCGCATTGTTCAATGAGAATCCCGCCCGAAGATCCTGATAACTGAATTCGCTCCCGATCTGGTCAGACCAGATTCCATTAATCCGGGCTGGAGTTTCTCCTCTTGCAGCTACTTCCCCACCCAGCCTCAGGCTCAGTTCCGGATTCACAGGCAGAACAAAAAAGCCTGAGAGCCGCAATTCAACTGGAGGCTTGGTTTCTGCCGAATCGGTTCTATCCGAATGGAGCCTGTCCCAGGCTGACAGGTAATATCTGAGCCCGCCAGTGGCTTCTATATCAATGCCGGAGCCGCTGGAAATGGGGGTTACCACCGTCATTGCTCCGTCAAAGGCGAAATGCCTGTCGCTTTCAGAGTAGTCTCCGGACTCGAGAGCTCCCTTCAGCGGAAGTCTTATGGCTCCCCGTGCAAATATCCCCGGCTCTCTTGTTAGCCACCCGTCGAGTGAAATCCAGGGATCAGCAATCCCGAGACCGGTGGTTGCTTCGGCTCCCTGCAGCTGAAGAAAACCGGGAATGATCAGCGACAGCGTATGGCTGTTTGTCAGTCCGTACCTGCCGACAAACAGGAACCTGACAACACCGAAACTGGTGCTGTATTCATACTCCTCGCTGTTGCCGAGAGAATCTGTTCTCCAGTACGAGTTTGCTCCGAAATACCCAAATGCAACATCACCTTCCATCTGCATGGATTGGAGGGCTTCTGTAAGATTGTCGTAAAAAAGAGGGTCATATGAGAGGGCACTCCCGCAGACAAGAAGAATAACAGAAATCAGGATTCGGTATCCAGACATGTGAAGAGTCCTTTCTACAAATGGTTCTCCCGCTTATGAAGCGAACAGCTTTCTATAATTAAGAGTTGACATATACAGCTAATGCTTTTCTAATAGCATTATTGTCTTTGCGCAAGTCATAACCGGTATTGCACGAAAGGAAGGTACAATGAAAAACAGAGGTTTTATTCTGATCCTGACGCTTTTGCTTGCGGCTGGATCAGCATTCTCTATGCCCTCGATACTGGGGTTCAGAGGAGTTAACAGGGTTCTTGATGCCAGAACCATAGGATCCAATCAGATGGCATTCGGTCTCGTTGGCAGGTACTGGAGCAGCGCGGACAAGTACGAGGATCTTCATTACCGACCCATCGGAAGCACATCGGATACCGTCCTGAGCGTAGAGGATTCCGAGCATCTTTCTCAGGGGTACTTTACACTTGACTACGGTCTTACAAACTTTCTGGAAATTGCCGCAAGGATCAGCTATGTAGGCACATACTACGAGTTTGATCTTACCCCTCCAAGAAATGAAACCATAGGCCAGTGGGACGGCATTCACGGCATGGGCGATATCATGCTCGGTTACAAAGCCGGCTTTACACCTACTCCCTCCACAGAGCTCCTGTGGCTCGGACTTGCCAACTACTTCATGTTTGCTCCCACAAGCAACGAGACCGTTGTGTGTGAGGAGTACGACGGCAGATTTGACGAGGGAACTCCCATGTTCACAATGCGTCAGCCAAGTCTTTCAACCGGACATACAACCATGGGAGTAGACGGTCTTCTTTCGCTGGACATGGCTAAGGTCTGGCCCGGAACCCCGCTCAGACTGCATTTGAATGTTGGTTACTCCATGTACAAGCAGACTGTAACATTCGATGATTACAGGCTTGTGTTCGACAGTACCGGACAGCGGTCACATACTGATGAAGTACAGATAGTCTCCGATGTTGAGGATAACGCGATGGATTTCGGGGTAGCCCTTGAATTCCCGACCAAATTCGCAGTTATCTACACAGAGTATACTGTAAAGAAATATCTGGACAGAGATCACTATAACAATGTAGCTTACTTCACTCCGGGAATCCGTGTGTTCTCCGGAGGCGGAGTTATAATGGATTTCTGTTTCAACATGGGTCTTACTTCCTTTGATCCGGAATTCTTCGACTTCGGTCACGGTCTTTACCAGAGCGGAAGCGTTGATATTGAGGATAGAGACCAGAGAGCTCCCCTTCCCGATGGCGGAACCCAGGACTGGGGTGTCTCCGGAAGCATAGCTTTCTCCAGCGACCTGCTTATCAAAGCACCGGTAACGACTGGAACAATTTCAGGTATGATCACAGACGCGGATATGGGAGACGCTGTGGAAGCCACTGTTTCTTTCCCCGGAACAGCTGTTGCTTCTGCTATATCCGATCCTGTAACAGGATTCTATTCCGCTACCATTACCGCAGGTAGCATCCCTGTAACGGTAGCCGCTATCGGCTACAAGGCTGCATCGGCTACTGTTGTTCTTGAAGCCGGACAGGAAGTTGTCCTGGACTTCGCTCTTGAAGAGCAGGCAGGCCTTGGACAGCTGGCAGGTACCGTAACCGAGTTCGAGAACGGTGAACCTCTGCCGGCAACCATTACGGTGGCACTTGATGATACCACAATCACATTCGAATCTACAGAAGACGGTATCTTCCTTTTCGATGTTCCTGAAGGAACCTGGACTGTCAGAGCAGATGCAGACGAGTACAAATTCGCTACTGACATAGTTGTCATTGAAGCCGATCAGACTTCAATTGTGGACTTTGTACTTAAGCCCGAGCTTGTTGAAGGTCAGGTAATATCCTTTGATAACATCTACTTCGACAGCGGCAGCGCTAACATCAAGCCCGAATCCTACTATGTCCTGGACAATATGGTTGAGATACTTCTCGCCAACCCTGATGCCCTTGTTCAGGTAGCCGGACACACAGATTCGGACGGCAGCACAAGCTACAACCAGACCCTCAGCGAGCAGAGAGCTGCATCTGTATTCAATTTCCTTGTACAGCGCGGCGTACCTGCCCGTATGCTGACCACAATGGGATTTGGAGAAAGCCAGCCGGTAGTACCCAATACTTCCGCATCGAATAAAGCGATGAACAGAAGGATTGAGTTCACGGTTCTCTCCAGCAGATAGTGCTGTAAAAATTGGGGGGCGGTTTATCCGCCCCCTCCTCCCCTCTCCTTTTTCAGAACTTCCATTACTTCCTTAGAAGAACTGCATTCCCGGCAGTATCCGGTATAGTCAATTGACATGACATATATTCGCTGATAGTATAAAACAGCGACAAGGAATGGTTGAAACAATATCGGGAGGGGAAACATGTTCAGGAGAAATCCGGTTCAGAGCTTCATCAGAAATCTTGTAAGACTTATTGTTCTTGTACCGCTCTGGTTCCTGCTGGTCTGGTCCGATCTTGACAAGATCGAGTCCATGTATATCTGGATAGGCATTAAATCCATCGCACTGCTCTGGTTTGCGAACGTGTTCGCGAAGATGTTCTTCATCATTCCTCAATGGCAGAGAATAGTTCTTCTGAGGCTGGGAAAATCTGTGGGAGCCAGGGGCCCCGGGGTCATTGTTGTACCGCCTTTCATATACTCTCTTGCCCGGACAATAGATATCCGTATAACTACTTACGAGGTAAAGGCAACAAAAACACTCACAAAGGATAACATTCCAATCGATGTTACAGCCGCAGTCGAACTTGAAGTGGAAAACCCTGAAAGAGCCGCAATCGAAGTTCAGAATTACTGGAAAACCACTGAATGGGCATCCATGGAGGCTCTTAAAAGCACAATCGGCGGGAACGACCTTCGACCCCTTTTAAGCGAAACCGATCGTATCGCCACCGATCTGAAGAAAATCATAGATGCCGAGGCTGCTGATTACGGAGTGAACGTCAGAGCTGTCCGTATAACGGATGTTGGAACACCGCCTTCTTTGATCGAGGAACTTGCGGTTATAGCCCGTGCGGAAAGGGCGGCCAAAGCAAAGATGATACAGGCGGAGGCGGAAAAGATTGTGGCCTCATCCCTGAAGGAGGCTTCAGACTTGCTTGCTCAGCAGCCCGATGCCATGCAGCTGCGGCAGATACAGGCTCTGCTTGATATATCGAAGGAAGAAAGTTCCATGGTTATCATTTACCCCATGGACAGCCTGACAGGAAGGCAGATTGCATCTGCAACTGCCGGGAATATGACGGGCAGCGGCAAGCAGACGGTACAGTTCTAGGGCGGGAGTTCAAAAATAAAGGAGTGCACTACTCCTCTACGGAGGGAGTAATACCGGTTTTTTTCCAATGCAGAAATTGCTGAATTATCATCCTGTGGTCAAAAGCAATAGAGTCGGGAAGATCATCCGGAGCAAAAGCAGCGGCTTCCGCGGCATCGTCTCCTCCTTCGGGACAGCCGTCAGCCCTGCAGTAG
>JBDLJP010000157.1:0-5315 GCA_039714295.1 Candidatus Fermentibacterota bacterium | reverse complement strand
ACCGGTGCAGAATGAAGAAATTTCAATTTACCATAAAACGCGGATGCTGGAGATACTCTCATCCTGGAATACTGCCGGGCTTTATCCCGGCGAGCTTGATCTGCTCTGGGAAACCTGGGAAGCTTACGTTAATGACCCCCTCCGGGAGGGTGATGCTCTTGTTGTGTTCCCGCTTCCACAGGATATGATAAACAGGATCAGCAGCCTTGAAGTGCTGCCTGATGAGGAAATGGAAATAACGTACGGACGCTTCTTTCTTGGAATGATGCCTGTCTCGTGGTCACGGAACTGACCGGACAGATGGAGGGAATATGAAACTGTCAGTAATCATTGTTCTGCTTGCAGCTCTGATCAATACCATTTCAGCAGGATACGATGCCGGGCCTGATATAACTGAATTCAGGGAGCTTGCTTCCGGACTGACCGGTGTCTGTGATATGTTCGAGTCTGTCCTTACTGAGAACGACTATATCAGCGATACTCTTCTGACAGGCAGTATTCTCTATCCTGACAGTGCACAGCGTCACTTCTACTATGTGATTCCATCCAGTTATGATCCGGAAATAAAGACCCCTCTGTTCGTCTGGCTTCACGGCGGAGTCAGCACAGTTGACCTTCGCACTATGGAACCTGAAACACTTATGGAATATTATCTGATTCCCCGGCTCCTTGAAGAGGGTTACCTTATCGCCTTTCCGTGCGGTCAGGCGGATGCCGTATGGTGGGATACTGTCGGGGAGGAGGGTATCCTGCGGATCGTTAGATGGATGAAGGTGAACTTCAACGCTGACGACGGAAGGGTATTCGTCGGCGGCTTTTCTGACGGTGCTTCAGGAAGTTTTTCTCTGATGATGCTTCATCCGAGCTGCTTCGCGGGTTATCTGGCTTTCTCCGGACACATCGGAGTAGCTGCGATAGATGGAGAGCGGGGAACATATCTGCCGAGTCTTTCAAACAGACCCGGTATAGCATCCCACAGTGATGAAGACGGTCTGTATCCCGTTCGTAAAATGGCACCCACTATTGCCCTGGCTGAATCAGCCGGCGCGGTGATAGAGTACCACACTTTTCAGGGATTCGAGCATGATCCCTCTTATCTTCCTCAGCTTGAAGAGAGAATAATCGAGTTTCTGGCGGCAACGGAGAGGGAGAGGTTTCCAGAAAGAATTACCTGGGAAGCTGGAGAGTCCTCCGGATGCGACTGGCTGATGGTGGATTCGATTATTCCATGGCCTCTACTCGGCAGTGACATTGATTACAATGCAGTACTCGTATCCGACAGGCTCAGATTCGGTTTCTATGCCGACTGGGACTACGAAGGTAACGGCGTTCTAGTTGCAGGTGTTGTAGACGCTGATGTCCCGGCATCCAGGCTGGGGCTTGCGGAGAACGATATCATTATCGGTTTCGAAGGTGAGGATATTTCCAGTCTTGATGATATAGGAACTCTGCAGGAGGAAATGCTGCCTGGTGACAGCTTCTCAATAGCGGTTCTCAGAAACGGAGAAACGCTTGAACTTCGGGATATGTTCAACCCTGCTGAATATTACTGGCTTCTTCCGAGGTCCCGTCCTTCGGTCAGAGTTGAAGCCGAGTATTCACATAACAGGTTCGACATTACAGTTAACCGTTTCTGTGTAATCCGGCTGCTTCTCCATCCTGAAATGGTGGATTTCAGCAGTGATATCGCTGTAACCTGCAACGGATACGAAATTTTCCGGGGGCAGGTCGAGGAGGATGGCAGTTTCGCCATGGATAACCTCATGAATAACCTGGATATTGATAGATGCTACACGGCTGAACTGGAGCTTAACCTGGAAGAGCTTCTGTTGCCCCTGATTTAAGGACCTTCTCTATTTCTCCGATGTACATTCGGTGGTAACCCTTTTCAGGATAGAGAGAGTCGATCTCGTTATCCAGAAATCTTTCCGGTTTAAAATCCTGGAAGTAGAGTTTCCTGCAGACAAGGATCAGCGCGGCCTGTTCAAAGGCTGCTGTTCCAGCTGATGGTTCGAAAGGTGTCAACCCTGTTTCCAGCGCCTTGTCAGTATCTCTGCCTGAATGGGAACCGCAGTACTTCAGGGCGTCTCTGTAAGCTTCGGAAAAGAAACTCATTGTGAATAATTCATTATTCTCCATGAACTTCCATGTGTGTCTCTGCGGCCGCACAAAAACAAAGGCAGCCCTCTTGTGCCAGAGCTGCCCCAGTCCGCCCCAGCTTGCGGTCATGGTGTTGTAGCCGTCTGCGGGAGAACCGGCGGTAAGAAGGAACCAGTCCTCCGCTATCAGTTTGAAAACGCTGTCAGAAATATCGTCAGGCTTTATCTCTTTGAATAGTGGTTTCATTGATGCTCCGTACGCTTTCTAGATTATTATGGATGTATTTGTAATGGTTGTAAAATCCGCTGCAAAATTATCGTCCCCGTCTGCTGAGCAGGCAAGGACAATGTTATAACTCTGTCCTTCCGAGAGGGCATTGTCGTACAGGTCTCCCGAATCAAGCGGGATCGTGAAAAAGATCGTTGTCGTTTCCGAGCCCTCACTGCCGGACATGTTAGAAACGTTCTGTTCACCGCCCTGCAGGTTTGAATCGGAAACATGCGTATCGCTGTCAACTCCGAAATCATCTCTGATACTGACTGAAGAGCCGCTTACATAACCGATAATAATGTTGGAATCATGCATCATATAGGATCCTGCGAAACCAACTGCGATCCATCCGGTTGAGGGACCAGCAAGCTCAACTTCCAGGTTGCCGTCCACAGTTCTCCACTTCAGCACGAAACCTTCATGTGAATGGGAATTCCATCCGTCGGGATCGAAGGGGTTCTCCTCGCAAGCAGGGAACAGAAGCAGCAGAGAAAACAGAGCTGACATGATAACAGTGCATTTTTTCATATTAGATATCCTCCAGACGGAATCAGGTACATTCTGAAACAAATATGTCAGCTTCACGATCAATGGTAAACAGCTGCCACTTGAATTTTTCCTCTCATTTCCACAGAATAGTCGTGTTATCAGCGAATTTCATCGGAGGAGTTTTATGACGCTCAGCAGAAAGCCTCTCAAGGGCATGAGGGAACTTACACCGCCCCGCAGGAGGATTGAGAAATATGTAATCAAACGCTTGCGGGACGCTGGAACCGCTTACGGTTTTGAGGAGTATGAGACGCCTGTTCTTGAACCTCTGGAACTTTTCCTGGCAAAATCCGGAAATGAACTGGCTGTCAGGCAGAGTTACAATTTCACCGATAAAGGCGGCAGGAACCTGATAATGAGACCTGAGCTGACGCCTTCCCTGGCAAGGATGGTTGCCGCTTCCGGAGAACTTATCTATCCGGTGAAGTGGATGTCGTTTCCTGTCTGCTACAGGTACGAGAAACCCCAGCGGGGCAGAGTTCGTGAATTCATGCAGTTCAATCTGGATATACTGGGTATTTCAGGACTTGAAGCCGAGCTTGAAGTATTTCTTGTATTGAGAAGAATCATGAACAGCCTTGGCGCCAGCCCGGGGCAGTATGTTATCCGCTATTCCAGCAGAAAGCTTGCTTCGGATGTTCTGGAGAACTGCGGAATGACGGAAGATGAAGTGACTAAAGCATATGCGGTGATCGATAAGAAAGATAAGATTAAACCTGATGAATGGGAGGAGCTTGTCAGGAAAAGCATTAAGGATAAGCAGAAGGCGGATGCTGTTGTGAAGTTCGCGTCCTGCTGCGATCCGGATGTATCCTGGCTTTCGGAAGCATCAGGCGGCAGTGAAGCCTGCAGTGAAATAGTAAGATTCAGCGGGATGCTGAAGAATGCCGGTGTTTCAGAGGCTCAGTTCGATGCAAGCGTTGTGCGGGGTCTGGATTACTACACAGGAATAGTCTTCGAGGTCATGGACACCGGAGGTGAGAACCGGAGAGCGATCTGCGGGGGAGGCAGGTACGATAACCTGGTCTCCATGTTCGGCGGTCAGAAGGTGACCGGAGTCGGATTCGGGCTAGGACTGCTGACTCTAGAGCTGTTCCTGACCACTTACAATCTGATACCTCCTGATGTTTCAGGTAAGCATCCTGCAGATATCTTCCTGGCTGTCTACTCGGATAAAGAGAGAGATTTTGCGGTAAGCTTTGCTGAAAAACTGCGTGATGCTGGTATCCCGGTTGAGATGGATCTCACTTGCAGAAATCTTTCAAAGCAGTTCAGGATAGCGGGCAGGAAATCAATTGGATACATTGCGGTTATCGGTCCTGAGGAAGCTGTTTCAGGTCGGATCAAACTCAAAAATTTGTCATCGGGAACTGAAACAGAAGGGGAAGCATCTGAGATACTGCAACTCCTGAAAGACAGGAGCCAGGGCGGGGAGGCGGATTGATACGATTCTGTAAGCGGATTCCCGGCAGGCTGCTTTTCATAATTCTATCACCGCTCCTGTTCATTCCGCTCTTATTTCTTCGCACTTCTCCGGGGAGCCTGAACTTTCCGGAAGTATCCGCATGCCTCGGAGCGGTCTTCTTCTATCATATGCTATCGCGGCTTATCTCCAGGCTTCATCTTACAAGCGTCCTCATATCGCTGGTTGTTTTTTCCATTATAGTCTTTGGACTCGCATTGTATCTGCAGCCCCCAGCCAGCGAAGTACAGAGCAATACGGAAGAAACCGTCAATACAGAAGGCTTACTCTCGAGGAGTCTGATCCCGGTTCATGATGATAGTTCTGAATCTTCAGGCTGGACCGGTATTCAGAGTGAAATTGACAGCCTTGCCACCTCAGGTGGTGAAGCCATCAGAAATCTTGGTCTTTTCGACGGCTCCGGAACAGTAGGGATGACCCTCGGAGCATTGGGAGAGGTTACATCTGCAACCGCTGAGATATTCATCAGAACAGTGTACGCAGGTTCTAATGTTGCCCAGGAGGATTCCATCGTACTCTCCGAGGGAGCGCTGAGGGAATCGGAGCATCCGCTGAAAATACTTGCACTTATCGCTGCCGTTATCTTTTCGATCGCGATACTGGTTTCTTTGAAGTACCTTGTTCTGATCGAGCGCAGAAAGGGAACTCTATTGTGGTTCCAGCTGCTCGTAATCATCTTTGTTCTCCGGATCCTGTACGTATCTCTGGGCCTTGAGGATCTTTTTAGAATAGCCATGGCTGGGATCAGCAGTTCTGATATTATTCTGTCTATCAGTCCATTCTATGTCCTATTGTTTATTTTCGCATTCATAAACTCTTTCAAAACCGACTGGGCGCATTACTTGACAAGATGGAAGAAGTACCTTGTTCTGGCAGGGTCTCTTGGAGTTCTCGTACTCTCCCAGTCCATTCT
>JBDLJP010000156.1:0-5319 GCA_039714295.1 Candidatus Fermentibacterota bacterium | reverse complement strand
ATGATTCGTTCTAACGCAGTGATCATCAACTATGAGGCATCCTGCATCATCGCAGTGCGGCAGGCCCGGAAGAGAACCGTTGTAGCCGGTGGAGAGAACGTACTTGTCCTTAACCAGTACGCATCCGCAGTGCATCCGCGGGCAGGTAGCCCGCTCGGAGGCAAGCATGGCCAGTTTCAGAAAATATTCATCCCAGGACGGTCTCACATAAGCCCCCTTTGCATATTTGAAAATACTCTATCCCGGAGAATGATTCAACTATTGAAAGGCGTAGTCAAGCTGGAAACCCAGCTCGGTTCTTGAATCGCCTTCTGTCTCTTCCCAGCCTGATCCCTGAAAATCGGTATCTTCAACGGTTTTCCTTGTAACAGCTCCTCTTATGAAAAAATCCTCCGATAGTTCTGCGGAAGCCTGGAAAAAGAAGAGAAAGCTTCTATTGTACATTGTCGTTGATCCGAATTCCCCCGGGAAAGAGGAAGCGCCGGCGTATACTCTGGAATTGTATCCATCTGTTGAGCAGGCTGCGCTTCCAATGTCCAGGGTCAGCCAGTTTCGCGGTGTATAGCGAAGCTTGAATTCAATTCCGATTCCGCTTTCAGATGAATCCTCAGGGGAACTGCTCCATCCGGATACCTGGATCTTTGTTCTGATCTTGAACCTGTTCTGAGGCTGCCAGCTGCTGCCGAGCCAGATTCGAAAGTTCGAGCAGTCTGTCTCGGTTCTGGTTCTGACGCCCGCAGTGGCTTCCATACTCCAGGGGAAGCGGTACTCGGTTTCCACAGATGCAAGTAGCAGGTTGCTGTCCTGGTTGAAATAGGTGCCTGCTCCAGCCTTAAGCGCCATCCGGGGAAACAGCTTCCAGCGGAAGCCGTAGCATATCCCTATGTCACATTCTCTTGAAACGGGTGGCGAAGTCCGATCTGATGGATAAGCAGAAGGATTCCGCAGTACCGTCAGCATATGCCTGTATCTGGGAAATTCCTGAGAGAGGGATCCCCATGCCGCTATCGCCGTACAGGAAGAATCAGTTGCTATCGCAGCTTCCCCCGCCAGATTGAGGGATCCGAAGTTCACATTCCAATCGCTCCCGCATCTGAACCACTGGTACTCCGGGATTTCATTCCTGGAAGCGGCGGCGGCAGTAATACCCAGGTGAGGGAATGAAATGCGGAGAGCCGCCAGCTTCTCAGTGATAGCGCTTCTTCCGAGCACCTCCGACGCGGTTCGATGGTAGCCGCCTGCCAGAGAGTCTATCGGGGAGAGAGCCGTCAGAACAGATATATCCAGCCCGTATGCCTCCATGATTATTCCGATTCCGATAAGGGGTTCGCCCCGACAGCCCCAGGGTGATGTTGCAGGTTCTATGCGGTTCCTTGAATTCGGCGGTTTGTACATGGAAAGTTCGTTCAGGCTGGCAAACTGTCCGGGAAATGAGATGACAAGCCCGCTGCCAAGATCAGCTTTCAGCCATCCTGCGGAGACCGAGCGGATCGGATGCTCCTCTGGTGTCCAGGAGGCTCCGCCGGCGATGATATCTCCCCACTCCTCTCCTCTTGCTTTATCCGTCAGGAGGATGAAGCGCCAGAGATCTGAGCGGAATCTGAACCTGCTGTAGAAATCGGCCTCATCTCCGGTGTAGTAATTTTCGAGCGTTCCGCGGCAGTTCGGAAAACGCCTCTGAAGCCTGAATCTGAGGTCTCCATCTCCGTTTGAAAGCCCCGCCAGGAAGATGATGGGGATCAGGAGTGAAGAGATTCTCATTCTGCTATAAGGTATTCGTTGAGAACCTGAAGGATGGAAGGGCCTATACCCGGAACATCAGACAGGTCGCTTACCGATGAAACAGGTCCGTGCTGACGAAGCCATGAGGCTATCGCGGATGCTTTGGATGGGCCGATTCCCGGAATAAGCTGAAGCTCATCTTCTGTTACACTGTTAACATCGATGGGGAATTGTACCTCGGACTCTTCATCCTCCTCTTCAGGATCGGTCAATTCCAGCACGGAAGGGCGGCAGGCACACCGGCCCCAGCAGAGAGCGATTGAGTGCGTGCCCTGAAGGGAAGCGTGTTCACCGTATCCGTACTCCATACTCAGAGCAGATAGTGAGACCTCAAGAGCTGCCCAGAATCTTGCAGGGTCTGTTTTTATTCCGGTAGCGATACTCAGCATGGGAGAGGGGGAGAATGCAGTGTGAAAGGTGTATTCAATATCGAGTCCCTCCTGTCTTCCTGCCCCGATGGCGCATACTACGTTCTGTACCGGAACCACCCCGACCGCAAGCTCCAGTGAGCGGGGAGCTGCAGGATCATCCGAGTTGCCGAGGTCTGTCCGGAGTACGCTTCTGAATAGCGCTGTCGAAAACAGTCCTTCAGCGGGAGACCACACAGCGGAAATGTCCATTGAAGCACCTGTTGCACTGCTGTACCCGCTTATCTGAAGCCGTCTGATGGAAATAGAGGCACCCGCAACCACGCCGTTAATAAGCTTGAAGGCGCCGCCTGCCATGGCAGCGGCTTCGATATACGAATCGTCTCCTGATAGTGAAATTGCGCCTCCGACAGCGTACCTGCTGAACATGAGACATCCGGCAACGGCGGTTCTATCGAGCTCCTTAAGGTCGAACGGCCGCGAGAAGGATGCAGCTATGCCGTGTCCTTCAAGCAGACCCATGCATGCCGGATTTGCAGTAAGCACAAGCGGTGTCCGGGGAAACAGTGAGGAGGCAATACCGCCCTGCAGCCAGGGGGACTCGGGAACCGGTTCGAATGCAGCCCTGCTGGAGAGCAGTGCAATAATAATAAGAACAGTCGCTGTTTTCATACTAAGAGTTTACGAATATATCGGACTGATTTCAAGTGGTCAGAATATCAAGGTTGACATTCGGCGTATAAAATACGAGTCTATCATGTTGATTAATAATAGCCGGTTTTCCGGTTCATTCCGCATTATTGGAGAGTACAGATGCGTTCCAGTGAAGATGCTCCCGCGCAGCAGCGGGGCAGGTGCAGGCTTACGCATCTGGCCTGCAAGGTATTAGAGAACAGATATCCGGATTCAGATGATCCTCTCAGTGAATGGCTTCCTTCCGAGCCGGACTGGTCATCCGGGCTCCCCGATGTTGACATACTCCAGCATGAGCTTGAAGCACTCAGAACCCGGGGCGGGAAAATCGTTCTATACGGTCACGACGATATGGACGGTATTACAGGCATCTACATAGGACAGAGGATACTTGAGGGTGAAGGGTATCAGGTTGTACCGCTGATTCCAATCAGGGCAACCGATGATTACGGTCTCCTTCCCGAGAGGATGGAGGGAGTTCTGCTTCCCGGTGACCTTCTCCTTACTGTGGATTATGGATGTTCTGCCGTACGTGGTGTTGAATGGGCGGTTGACCTTGGTGCCAGAGTCGTTATCACGGACCATCATACACTTGTGCATCCCCTCCCGCCTGCCCATGGAATGATTAATCCTCAAAGAGTTGGCCCTCCGGCTGCATACCTGGCAGGCTGCTCAGTTCTATACGCTGCTCTTGTCTCTATTTATCCGCGCTGGAATAACCAGCCGGAGCTTTTAACCGCTGTCGCTCTTGGAACTGTATCAGACCGCGTGCCCTTTCTGGGCTGGAACAGGTATCTGCTTGATGAGTTCAGAAAGATCGACATCAGTGCTCTTTCGGGCGGCCTGGCCGTCCTTGCAGAAACCTGGCCCGCCAGGGAGAGGGCTTGGACGGGTTCCATGGTTCGTCATGCCGTTACGTCGGTAGTGGGCAAGGGGGAGGATTCGGGAATCGATATCCTTCTTGATTTCATGAATGACGACAATTACAAGCAGTGCCGCAGAACCTGGAAGCGGCTCAAAAAAAACAGCAGGAGAAGGGCTCATGTTCTATCCGATGTATTCTCGAAGGCTATACGGAAGAGGGATGATCAGGCTTCCGCATACGGTATGAACCTTGTTTATCTTGACCATGTGCCGGACGGTATGGGCGGAACCCTCGCGAGTAAAATGACAAGAATCACCAGCCGAGGTACAATCATAGTATCCCCGAGAGGGAGAAAGCTCGTAGGTGAAGCCCGTTCCTACGGAGACTGGGATATGGCCGGTTTCCTGGTGAGCATGGGGGATGTGTTCAGCAGTGCCGGAGGCCACAAAATGGCAGCAGGATTCAGCAGTGAGGGAACGTCCTGGAGAGAACTTCGAGAATTGCTCCTTTCAAAGATGGTCGAGTATCCGGTTGATCCCGTACCTATGCCGCACATCGATCTTGTAGTCGATGAACTTCCCGATCCAGCAGAATTCCTTTGCCTTGCCCCGTTTGGCGGCAGATTTCTTCCACCTGCCGTGAAGAAGGGAACAATGCGGTACCTCATGAACATCGGGGAAAAGTCCGTGAGCTGGTTCATAACTGAAGAAAGCGGCGATTAACGGGGCCGGGCGTCACTTCTGGTCACTTTCAAGCGAACATAGCTGATTTATTATTGAATCCTTCTATCAAGCTATTTGAAGAATTCATGCTGAGAGTTTAATTGATAGGGAAAACCGGCAGAATTGATCTGCCGGTTTCTTTTAGAGCTATTCTATTCTAATTTATGAGGTCGCTGTCGTCCCTGGGTTCGATCTTGAAGTTATCGTAGCTGTACCAGCAGACTCCGATTATCTCAGTGAAGGTATCACCGACTAAAGGGGTGTATGTGATATCACCCAGGTCATCGATCCGGATATCTCCAGAGCCGTCGCTCACAGCCCATTCGCCGTATCCCAGATCATCTTCGGTCACAGTTACATTTGAAACCGAAACAAGTACGGATTCCCACTGCTCCTGCCCTACATTGACGGTACTGAGGGGTTCGGGGGTGGGAAGAGTATGACCTGTTGAATGCACAACCACACTTGAAGGATAGCTGAGTTCGGTTAGGGAGAAATACTCCTGTATTTCACCTGTTACCGTAACGCTGTCACCCCTGTTCAGGGTGCTTACATTATTTCCGAATAGAGTCAGACCGGCCCATGCACCTCCACCGGCGTCCATAATCATTGCGTACGCATACTGACTGTGGTAGTACTCGTCTCCGCCAACTACAATGATACCTGTTACGCTGACAATCTGTCCCTCGAAAGGTGAATCCGCCTGTTGTCCCTGGATCTCGTAGCATGTATAAACATCTCCGCCGCCGCCGCTACCGTTTATGGTGATATCACTGTTGTCGCGGGGCTGTATACGCCATTCGTCGAATTCGTAGAAGAGCGGGCCCTTAACATCAACAGTATCACCTACTGAGGGTTCGGTTATACTGCCGCGAGTACCCATATGACA
>JBDLJP010000155.1:0-5475 GCA_039714295.1 Candidatus Fermentibacterota bacterium | reverse complement strand
GTTTCAGAAATATCAGGACTTCGTCCACACCTTCGGGCAGACCTTCTCCGGCAGCGAGCAATTGGGGATACTTAATGAAGTCAGGAGTTTCGAGATAACACTCATAATAAAGAAATCCCTCATTGATTCCGCCGCTGGTGCTTACCGAATTGCATTCCAGTGTCCGCCAGTTCTGAATAACTTCGAAGGGCAGGAGAAAATCACCTGGAAGAGCATCGGGGTATTCAGTGCCCTCATCGGGGTTGAAAACCTGAATATCGAACCATATTATTGAATCCCGTTCCGAGCGCATACCGTCAACAGGATAGATCTCAAAAATGTCGCCGTTCACGACTTCCACAACGAAGTCCCCGCTGAATTCAGCGCCGTGGAAGAATATCACCGGTGCTTCTACAGATATGGGATCGATAACTAAATCAGGGTCTGCGATGAAAGATGACAGTCCTGAATCAGGGACAGCCACAGCGGCAGCTTTGTATTCCCCGAAGACCACAACTCCCCACTCATGTACTTCAACTGGTTCATTTTCAGCAGAGATCAGAAGACAATTCAGTATTGATACGATCATGCAGATCATCATTACGTTTCTCCTTAACGGTTATTTCAGGCTACTGTCGGATGCGAATCGATTCAATCACTATTTCTTCCCGCCCCATCCGGACAGGGCTGCCAGCTTAGTAAACCCGAAAGAAATGTAATGCCAGAGCTGACTTGCGGATCGTATCCTGCCCAGCGTTCGGATGATGAAAGCGGGTGAGAGATACGTGCCCAGAATAGCCCTTTTCCGTAACTTCGCCACCTCCGAACAGCTGAGTGAATAGGTATTCATTATCGGAGTGAAGTAATCTCCTTTCGCCAGATCCTCCTCTTTGAAAAGACCGTCCCGAAGAGCCATATCGTACATCGGTGTGCCCGGGAATGGGTATGCGGCGTGAAACTCGTAGAAATCCGCGGGAACTGATCTCGCAAAACGTACTGTTTTCCTGATGGTCTTCCTCGTGTCCCACGGAAATCCGATAACGAAATATAGAAGCGACATGATACCGTTGCTTCTGCAGGCTTGAACCACAGAATGAACCTTCTCCAGTGTAATATCTTTGCCTATCTCAGCCAGTATTTCCGGGTCACCGGACTCGACGCCGAAGGAAACCACATGGCATCCGGCGGATGCCATTTCTGCCGCCATCTCACTGTCGAAGGTGTCGGCTCTGGAGTTGGCGCCCCATCTGATATCAAGACCTGCCCTGTGTATCTCTTCGCAGAGCTCAAGCACCCATTTTCTATTCATTGTGAATGTGTCCGACCTGAACAGAAAAGAGTGAATGCCGTAATCTCTTACGCAACTCTCCAGCTCCCCTATGATGCTTGCGACTGAACGGGTGCGTAATCGTTTTCCGCTTACGAGAAAGACAGGACAGAATACACAATTGCCGGGGCAGCCTCTTGAAGTAAGCACTGGCGTAAGTGGTGTGCCGGTTTCCGGGTCTGAATAAAGCTCATTCTTCAATAGATCTCTGGCAGGGAACGGCAGCGAATCCAGATTCTCCGGCGGCAGTCTATCCGGCGTGCGGATGAGACTGCCGTCACCGCTCAGCAGGGAGACTCCGGAGACCTCAGCAGGATCCCTGCCTGAGATAAGCTCCGCGATAACCAGTTCCGATTCACCCCGTATAGCAAGGTCCAGCTCCGGGTGCTGGAGGAGGGCCTCCTCATCATGGTGGGCGAAGTGAGCACCTTTTCCAATGCAGATAACAGAATCACCAAGGATTCGGTGAGCCCTTTCAGCCGCCTCCATGTCCAGTTTGAAAGTAGGAGTAGTGGTACTGATGACCAGAACATCGGGTCTGAAGTTTTCCAGTTCAGCCTCAAGAGTATTCCAGTCTCCCCCTTCAACGGGATAATCCCTGATTCTGCATTCAGCTCCTGCTGCCTCCCGGCATGTTGCAGCAATGTATGCGAGATCCATGGGAGGTCTGGCTCCCTGGGCTATCATACTCCTGACCGGGGCCTGACACCTGTCCTCCCTGAGGTAGATGCCGGTGGGCGGATTAATCAATAATACCTTCATTCGGAACGGATGCTCCTCAAACATGCAAACATTTCAATGAAAGCCTTGAAAATGACACTGAGTCTGGCACCGGACTGTTTACCGAATAATCTGGGATAATGCTGTACTCCAGTCTCGCGGGAAGTAAATCCTGCTCTGGAACATCTGGCAAGAAGCTCTGCTGAGATCATGGCCCCCTCTGAAGTCAGCGGCGGAATAGCCTGAATCGCTTCTCCTGGAATCAGCTTGAAAGCGCAATCAATATCACGGACACCACTGATACCAAGAATCATACGCATGGCTGCATTGAAAAGCGCTGCGTTCAACCTCCTTATAAAGGAGTCTTCTCTGTTTATACGATAACCGATAGCCAGCAGTTTTTCGCTGCCGGAGCCGGTGAGTTCAATAAGCTTTGATATGTCGGACAGTCTGAACTGCCTGTCCCCGTCGCTGAAGAATATCCAGGCATTAGTTGAAGATTCCAGCCCGGATTTCACTGCGGCTCCGTATCCCCTGTTATTCTCAAACGAAATTATTCTTACCATCTCCGGGTAGCGGACCCTCACGGATTCAGCTCTTTCCAGAGTGCGATCGGTACTGCCATCGTTAACTGCGATTATCTCAAGGGAATCTGTGACACCCAGACCGACCTCTATTGCCTCCTCGAGAACTGAAACGATGTTCTCCTCTTCGTTGTGAAACGGGAAAAACATACTGAGAGATTCGAGTCTTCCGGGTGGTTGCGTCATCCGTGTCAATCCGTTCTTACAATATCTTATCAATTCTCAGCCAAATGAAATTCTATCACATGCCCTGGAATATTCGACCTGAACAGATTCTTTGCAATATGCACATTGCACCGGTTCCCCCGAGGATCGTTTCTTGACAGGTGATATTTCATCATTATAATATTTGTGCATTTGTTCATATATTCAATTAAATAGAAAGATATCAAAATGATGGAATTTATAGATGCCCTGTGGAGAACAATCGCCGCCCTTGCGCCATCACTTCTTCTTGGACTGCTGCTGGCAGGATTGCTGCATGTTTTCGTTAAGAAGGAAAGGATACTCTCCCACCTTGGAAAACCTGGATTCAAAAGCAGCGCCAAGGCTGCTCTGGTAGGTGTACCCCTGCCCCTCTGCTCCTGCGGAGTACTGCCTGCGGCACTTGGCCTCCGAAGAGACGGTGCATCAATGGGTGCTGTAACGTCATTCCTTATCAGCACTCCCCAGACCGGAGTCGATTCTATTGCTGTAACATGGTCGATTCTCGGCTGGCCGGTTGCGCTTGCAAAAGTAATCGCTGCCTTCGCCGCCGGTCTTCTGGGCGGAACCATAGCTGACAGAGTAGGCAGCGGTAGCGAAAACCAGAAATCCGCACCTGCATGTACTGAAATTGAAACTGGGGAGCTTCCAAAGCGGATCTGGGACTATTCATTCCGAGGTCTCTTCAGGGATATATACGGATGGCTTGCATTTGGGATACTGGTATCAGCGCTGATCACCACTTTTCTTGAACCGGGACAGCTGTCACAGTTCACCATTTTAAACGGTCCGCTGGGACTTCTTGCCGCACTTGCAATCGGAATTCCGCTTTACGTCTGCTCTGTAGCATCGGTCCCGATCGCTGCCGGTCTTATTTATGCCGGATTCCCTGTGGGCAGTGCTCTGGTTTTCCTCATGGCCGGTCCTGCCACAAATGCGGCGACCATGGGCGCAGTTCGCAAAACCCTTGGAACTAAAGTATTTCTGGTTTACATACTGACAGTAGTATTAATCAGCCTTGCCGCGGGAGGAATTCTGAACTCCCTGAACGTTGCAGTATCAGAGCCCTATCATGCGGAACATGGAATGAATTCTATAACGGGTATACTCAGTGCTGCTGCAGGGGTGCTGCTTATTGCTGGAATGATCTGGTTCGCATTCAGAGATTTTCATTATCTCAGGATGAAATCCTCGGTAGTATCAGGCAACATGGATCACACAGTGAAATTCGATGTGGATGGTATGAACTGCTCAAATTGCGAAACGGCAGTAAGAGACGCTCTTAACAAACTGCCGGGAATACTCGGTGTAACCGCCTCGGCGGAAAACAGCACCGTGCTTCTCGCACTGGACAGGGACAGGAAATTTAACAGAGTAGATACTGTCCGGACGATCACTGAACTCGGTTACAATGTGAGGGGGGAATAATGGCAGGTCAGGGAAAAGATCTCCAGGCTGATGCCGAAGAAGTAGTTATCCTTGCAGAGCTTTTTCATCAGATGGCTGATCCGACCAGGCTCCTGCTCCTTATGTCAATGTTCTACGGAGAAAAATGCGTCTGCGAACTTGCGGAAAAAACGGATGTAAGTGTTTCCGCGGTTTCCCATCAGCTCCGGTCCCTCCGTACAGCCAGGCTAGTCAGAAGCCGCAAAAAGGGAAGGCATGTTTTCTACATGCTTGATGATGACCATGTTAAAGACCTTGTTTCAAAAGGTCTTGAGCATGTCAGGGAGTGATAAGCCTAATTTGAAATATGGATTACTTCCATTGCAGGGCTGATCCATGTTTCAGAAAGAACGCGGTAACCCCGGATCATATCCGGGATTCTGAGTCCGCCCCAGAAATCGGAAACTACCCAGATGGAATGGTGCAGATTCAGTAGACTGTCCGCGGCGAACTGTGGACTGCTTGCAGCAACGCGACTGTCGCTGTAGGGATTTTCTCCACCGAGAGCGGCTCTTGGATAGCTGCCGGTTGAGTAATAATCCCATGCGAGACCTCCCGACTGACCTCCCAGAACAAGGATGCTTTCATCATTCGCGGCTCTCTCTTCAATATATGAGGAAGCTCCTCTCCAGTCCGATCTATGGTAAGGAAAACTGTCGATATTGTAATACGGAAGCAGCATAATGGCAGCTGCGGCAAGCATGAGGGGACCGGCAAGCTTCCACCTGCGGGATACCGCGGCAACTGCAAAACTGAGCGGGATCCAAAGGATGGTCAGGTGTCTGACAGTCGGGTCTTCTTTCAGGAAGATCAGAAAAGGAACCGAAAAAAGAAGGAACAGCCATATCCTGAATTTTCTGTCAAGTATATTTCTGATGAAGAGATTCAGGAGCAGAAAGAGATTTCCAGCACCGAAAATAAGCCAGAAGAGTATTTGTTTAGTGTCATGGATAATCTGATGAACGCCTTCCAGCAGCAGTCCGCCCGGAATGAGCCTTACAAAGACAGTTGGAATTCGAACCAGGAAACGATACCTGTAGACAGCAGACATATCCATCCCGGCTCTGCTCATCCTTTCAGCTCTGAATGAAGCCTGCTTCAGCATAAGCACTGCGAATGGAGAGTAGAGTGCAGTGAAAATAATTGACACCAGGGCAAGCTGTTTCCAGGAAATCCGCTGGTCGGATGGGACAGTGAAGTACAGGGCAAACGCGT
>JBDLJP010000154.1:0-5495 GCA_039714295.1 Candidatus Fermentibacterota bacterium | reverse complement strand
CTCAACCCAAGCAGGAGACCGCAGACGAACAGGATTATTGAGGAGCGCCTGAAATCAAAAAGGATTGCGAGGAATATGCCCTGAGGGTGAATTGCAAGCGCCAGCCCCAGAAGGAACCCCGCTTCAAGGCTGAAAGAGGGTTTTCTGAAATACGCAACAGCGTAGATCAGGAAGAGGAAACCATAAGCATCCCAGATAAGAAGCCTTCCGGCAACAGCGGGGAGCAGGAGGATCCCGGCGAGAAACGCGAGCGATATGATCGTATGCTTCCTGCTGATAAGGATCAGTGCTGATGCGGCGGCAAACGCGAAGAGCACTCTTAAACCATCGGAACCGAAAAGGATCCATGAGACCCTTGAACAGAGGCTCAGGAGCGGAAGCCCGGGTGGATGGTTGATGCCTCCGAGCCTGGCAACTGTAAGGAACTCACCCCCGTCTTCAACCGGGATGCCCCTCTGCCCGGTAAAAAAAGCAATGAGAATGAGTATAAGGAAACACAGTGCCGGTACCGCTGAACGCAGGCTCCGGCGGCTATGCATCATGTGTCATCCTTTTCCCGCGCGTACTTTTCCAGTTTTCTGTAAAGAGTGCTTTCGTTGATACCGAGAATTTTAGCGGCAAGCCGTTTCTGTCCCCTTGCCTGGTGCTCAAGTACATACAGAGTATAGGCTTTCTCTATCTCATCGAGAGTCGGGTTCTTCGCGGTGGGCTTTTCGGAGAATATTCCCGAATCAACGGATAACCGTTCCTCTTCTCCGGGGTATCTTATGAAATCCGGGATATCATCCGCTCCTATTTCCATGCCATTTGTCATAACACAGAGCCGCTCGACCGCATTCTCGAGCTCACGGATATTCCCGGGCCAGCAGTAAGCGGACAGTATCTCTACTGCTTCGGGTGTAATTGTTTTAACCTGATCACCGCTTTCACCGGAGTAATCTTCAAGAAATCTATCCAGAAGAAATGGGATGTCAGACATTCTTTCCCGCAGGGGGGGAACATGAAGGGGGATCACGTTCAATCTGTAATAAAGGTCTGCTCTGAACTCATCGGTCTTCACCAGTTCTCCAAGATCGGCATTGGTGGCGGCTACGATCCTCGCGTCGAAGGGGATATGCACTGTTCCGCCGACTGGAAGAACTTTGCGTTCCTGGAGAGCTCTGAGGAGTTTAACTTGAAGATCCCTGTCCAGTTCTCCTATTTCATCCAGGAAGAACGTCCCTCCTCTTGCCGCTACAAGCAGTCCCTCCTTCTCTTTGTACGCGCCTGTGAAGGAACCTTTCATGTGACCGAAAAGCTCACTTTCAAGAAGGCTGCGCGATATACTTCCGCAGCTGACCGCCATGAAGGGTTTGTCCGATCTGGATCCTGTGCTGTGAATAGCCCTTGCTATCAGCTCCTTGCCCGTACCGCTTTCACCTGTGATGATTACCGTGCTGCTTTTATCCGCGACCATTCTTACTTTTTCCAGCAGTTCGACAATGGATCTGGATTTTCCGACTATTTCCTCGATAGTGTTCTTCGATCGGATCTTTTTTCTGAGCTCTCTGTTCTCCATCTTCAGATGTCTTTCGCTCAGAGCTTTCTCTATCGCTATAAGAAGCTGATCAACCTCGAATGGTTTAACAAGATAATCCGTTGCTCCGTTCCGCATTGCCTTTACTGCAGAGTCCACGCTTGAGAAGGCTGTCATTATGATACCTATAAGACCGGGGGAACTCTTGCGGAGCCGTGTCATGACTTCAAAACCGCTTATTCCCGGCATTTTAACATCAGCCACAAGTATGTCAGGTATGGAATTCAGACCGGCCTTTACAGCCTGCTCTCCTGTAGAATAGCATGAGACATCGTATCCATGCTCTTCCAGAAGAATGGACAGCCATTCCAGCATGGGTTTCTCATCATCAACAATCATTACAGATATTGATTTCTGCACGGCTAATCTCCCCCGATTTCCGCTGATGCAGCATCAGGCGGCACTACAGGTATGCTGACCCTTACAGTAGTACCCTCTCCGGATTCCGATTCAATATCTATTCGGCCTCTGTGATCACGAGCCACTTTCCTGGCTACGAAGAGCCCGAGACCGGTTCCCTCCTTCTTCGTCGTGAAGAACGGCTCAAACATCTGGATCATGACTTTATTCGGTATCCCCGGTCCGTTATCGTGCACCCTGAGTTCAACCATACCATCCACAGCGGATTTCACAAGGGAGACCGTTATCTTCCCGTCAGATGAATTGACCAGAGCTTCAACGCTGTTCCGCATGACGTTCGTAAGGAGCTGTACGAGCCTTGCCTGGTTGCCGAATATGATAAAATCACCCTCAATGTTGGTTTCTATCCCGATCAATCCTCCGAATCCCTGTCTGGCGACATCAGTCGCTTCATTTACGACCGCAGCGAGAGACACTGAATTCGTATAGGATACTGTACTCTCGCGGGACAGCTCAAGATAACCCTCTATTATTTCAGATATCCTCTTAGCCTGACTGCTTATCAGTTCAGTCATCCTGTCTGTTTTTTTCCAGTCGAGCGTTCCCATCTGGAGAATATGAGCGGCTCCGCTCATGGATGCCAGGGGATTCCGTATTTCATGAGCCATTGTGCTTGACAGGCGGCCTATGGCAGCGAGTTTCTCCTGTTCCTGAAGCTGCCTTTTAAGCTCGAATGTTTCAGTGATATCGGTCATTGCCACAAGGGCTCCTGCCGAATTTCCCTCATGATCAAGGAATATGCCCATTCTGCATTCCAGAACAGTTTCGCCCATGCTCAACTCTATAACCGGAGGCATTCCTCCCGACAGCTGGAATTCATTCAGCATAGTATAGATATCCGTGTCGCATACTCTATCACGCCACTGCTTACCCAGTGAAAGAATCCTTCTGCCGGACTGATTGATACTTACCGGGTTTCCCGACTTGTCTATGACAAGTATTCCGTCAGAAAGGCTTTCAAGTATTTCACGGGAAATGGTCTTCGCTTCCCTGAGCTCTCTTAGAATTCCTTCAGATCTTCCCTTTTCAAGCAATAGATGCTGCGAAAGATACCCTGATACAAGTCCTGTAATTGTCAGAAACCCTGCATAGATCATCACAAAGAGGAGAGCGTACTGAAAAGAAATACTTGAGGGCACCGCATGCACGAGTTTTTCAAAAGCGCTGCCGGTGGGCGTAACATCAGCAAGGCTGGAAACAGAAATGAAAGCCATGGAAGCTATCATCAGTGTATCCAGCACGGCTATTGTCACCCCGCCTTTAATGCCGAGGAACACACCTGCTGTAAAAGTATGGATAAAGAAAAACGCGGTAAAAGGTCCGTCGAAACCGCCAGCCATTCGAATCAGGATTGAGGCGAGTATAGAATCCAGAATGAACTGAAGCCATACCTGCCATTCTCTATCTCCAAGGCTTTTTCTGAAAAGGATATCAAGGAATACCGAGACGACAACCACGAAACCTACAGCGGAATAGACTATTCCGACGCTTGACCAGCCAAGAAAGAGAATGCCGAAAAGGACAAACAGCCCCAGTATGATGAAGCGCCCCACCTGATACCAGGTGCGGCGATTCATCGTCAGGAGATTCTTATACATACTCCGGCAGTTCTTCTTTGCAGCAGTGAACCGGTACTTCTGCTATTCCGATTCTCAGTGCCCTACGGCACCGATCATGTCGAAGATCGGAAGGTACATGGCGATGACGATTCCACCGACTATAGTACCCAGAACAACGATCATGATAGGCTCGAGTGTCGCCGTAAGGCCGGCGACTGCCGTATCGACTTCCTCCTCATAGAAATCTGCGATTTTCATGAGCATGGTATCAATTCCGCCGGTCTCTTCTCCCACTGCTATCATCTGGGTGACCATACCCGGGAAAACACCCGAAGCCTGCAGCGGGTTGGAGATATTCTCACCACCGGAAATGCTGGTACGAGCTTCCATGATCGCATCGGCAATTATTCTGTTCCCTGATGTCCTGGAAGTTATGCTCAGACCATCAAGGATCGATACACCGCTTGAGATGAGCGTACCCAGAGTTCTGGAAAAACGGGCTATTGACATTTTTCTCAGAAGTATGCCGAAGATCGGCATTTTGAGTTTGATCATATCAATGATCTTCTCACCGTTTTTGGTTCTATAGTACATTTTGTAAGCGGTTATCAGAACGGCAAAGCCTATAAGAATGAGCAGAACGTTGGCCTGAACGAACTCCGAGAGGCTTACAACAAATTGCGTAGGACCGGGCAGCGAACCGCCCATGTCATCGAACATCTGCTGGAAAATCGGTATCACAAACAGCAGAAGAGCCATAACAACTACAACAACAACTATCATAACAACCATGGGATACATCATGGCTGATTTTATTTTGCTCTTGAGTGCTGTTGATTTTTCAAGGTGAGTGGAAAGCCTGTTAAGGATAGTATCCAGGATACCGCCCTGCTCTCCCGCCGCGACCATGTTCACATACAGATCAGTAAAAACCTTATTATGCTTTGCCATGGAATCAGCCAGGGTTCCTCCCTTTTCCACATCCCCGGAAATTTCTTCTATCATCAGCTGGAAAACCTTGTTCTCCTGCTGACGGCCAAGTATCTGAAGACATTTGACAAGGGGAAGTCCCGCATCGATCATAACTGCGAACTGACGCGTAAAAGTCGATAGTTCTTTGTCCTTGACACCTGATCCTATTACACCGAAGGTGGCTATATCGAACGATTTACCCTTTATCTTGGATACACTCACCCCCCTCTGTGTGAGGATTGCCTCCGCATCTGCCTTTTTCTCGGCAGAAATCTTTCCCGACATTTTTCTGCCGGCCCTGTTTGTTCCTTCCCATCTGAACTCAGGCATTTCCGCCTCCTATTCTCAGGGGTATGTCAGGCAATGATACAATGTCTGACACACTCCTCTAGATGATGTCTCTTCCAGTTGCTATCATCTGTTCCAATTCACCTACATCGTGCGATCGTTCTAGAGAGACCTCTCTGGTTATCACCTTATCCTTGTAAAGGTTAAAGAGGGATTGGTTCATCGTCTGCATACCGTACTTATGACCGGCCTGCATCAGTCCGTATATCTGGTGGAGTTTGTCCTGCCGGATAGTTGCTTTGACTGCCGGGTTGCATACCAGTACTTCGGCAGCCAGCGATCTGCCAGTTCCCCTGGCTTTCGGGACCAGCTGCTGGGTGAGGATACCGATTATCACGAAGTACAGCGTGCTTCTGACCTGATCCTGCTGTGACGCGGGAAACGAGTCGATGATCCTGTTAATGGATTCGTAAGTGGAGTTCGTATGCAGCGTAGCGAGTGTAAGGTGACCTGTCTCGGCAATATTAAGGGCTACCTGCATGGTTTCCCTGTCCCTCATCTCACCTATCAGAACCACATCTGGATCCTGCCTTAGTACATATTTCAGAGAGTTACTGTAGGACTTGGTATCCTGCCCGATCTCCCTCTGATTAACTATACCCTTATCGTGGTGATGTACG
>JBDLJP010000153.1:0-5576 GCA_039714295.1 Candidatus Fermentibacterota bacterium | reverse complement strand
ATCGGCAAGGGCGGATTCGATCGGGACTCTCTGGAGGTCTTCCTGCAAGAGGCGAACATCCAGTACGTCCTCCTCGACGAGATCCACAAGGTCGTGTCGTCCCGTCAGAACGGCCCTTTCATTATTGCCCTCTGCCGCATACCTTTTTTCCAGCTCAAGGAGGAAGAAAACCTCTGTCCATCCTGCCCCGGGTTCAGCTGTGAGAAAACTCATGTCCATTTTCCCGAGCGCAAAACGTATCAGCTCCACAGCGGATTCCGATTCAGTCCGATCGAGATGATCCTGCTGCATGTTCGAAAGTACCTCAATACTGTTTCTGTAGGATCCCTGCTCAATCTCTATCTCCGACATAAGAAGCATTGCGACTGCTTTCCCGTGTGAGTCGATCGCACTGTGCAAAGCCTGCGATGCCGCATCCGACGCTTCCTCGTAGCGATCGATCGCGAGGAAGGATCTTCCCCTTCCAAGCTGCCAGGATGAATACAGAGGGTTTTCGGGGAAATCTTCAATAGCCTTTGCGTAATACCTCAGAGATTCGGATATGTCTCCTCTATTGAAGGCATTCTCTGCAAGGGCGGTCAGACCTTCGGGCGAGTCTTCATCTTTCACCGGCCCGCATCCAGTTATCATTGAAACAAGAAAGATCGTTAATATCACGAGCGAAGTAAGAAAACAGTTCTTCAATAAATACCTCCCGGATACTGTAAATATACAGGGCAAATATGAGTCATGCAGAGATTCCGGAAAAGGGTAAAGAAAAACCCGGAAGTAGAATTCCGGGTTCTTCAATCGAATTGGAGTTGTTATTCTCCCGACGAATCCGTAATCGGCTCCTCCGGAGAAGGAATAGTTTCAACGAAAAGGCTTTCGGGAGGTGTACCCATATTCTCGATCATCCATTCCGCGTCATCAACGAAATCGGATTCAGGGTAGTTATCTATCAGCTTCTGAAAAGCACCGGCTGCTCTCTCATAATTACCCATATACTCCGAAAGGGTGAAACCTATAAGGAACTGTGCCTGGTGAGCATTATGATGATCGGGGAAACGTTGGATGAAGAGGCTGTAGTATTCCACTGCTGACTCAGGATTTGACTCCATCAGGTTCTGTGCTGACTGAAAGAGAGAATCGGGTTCAATGCTATCATCAGGGAGGAAAGCATCTTCGTTTATTGTTACACCGTAGTCTTCGGTCAGTCTGGGAATTATGGTAGCCTGGAAGTAGGAATTGACCATTGTGGGCTTAAGGGTGTTTTCGATCGATTCTCTTACTTCTTCAAGCGGACGTGCTCCCTCATCCCTCTTGTCCGTAACCGTGAAATAGTGATGGCCCATCGTTGTTTCAAAGGGTCCGATTATATCGGTTACTTCGGCGATGAAAAGCGCTTCAGAGATAATCGTCTGTTCTCCGAGGTATGGCAGCGGTGAGTTTATCGTTACCCAGCCAATATCACCACCTGAAGTACTTGTGGGTGAATGCTCGCTGAATTCTGCAGCGGCAGATTCAAATGTTTCACCTGATTCCAGAACTGTCATTACATCGGCCGCATCTTCCAGGGAAGAGACAAGTATATGAGACACCTTAACCTGGGGTTCCTGATAGTAGATATCATCCAGATGTTCGTTATAGTAGGCTTGAATATCTTCTTCCGGTATTACAACGGCATCTACCACTTCCTGCTGATAGTAGGTTTGAAGGAGAGCCCTGTCCCTGGCCTCATCTACCTGCTGCATGGCAAGTTCTACCTGCTCGATCACGAAGGAATCCCGCTCGAGACCAATATTCCGGGCTTCAAGCAGCAGCAGTTCGCGTTCGATGATATGATTCAGAAGAAGTCTTTTTCCCTCAGGAGTTTCAAATGAGGATCTCTGGTAGGGCGGGATCATGTTGAGTTCTTCATCAAGAATGTTCTCGGTTATTTCTATCTCACCTATTGTTGCAAGAACACGGGATGTGTCGTCCTCGGTTGCACGGTTCACAGTTTCCTGCGTTCCGCATGCGAGGGCAGCAATCAATATTATTCCTGCGAAAATATAGACTGATCTCATATACGATTTCCTTTCAGCGAATCAAGCGGTTAATTACTGTCGCTATCTAATGAGTATAAAATTTTCTTAGCTGCTATTTCTTTCATTGCTGTCTGAAAAGGTTTTCTGCCGGCATTGTTAACATCAACCAGAGGGGGAGCCCCTGATCTGAGCTTTCTTACACGTTTAGCTATTGCAAGCGCCAGCAGATATTGATTGTCCGTCTGTTGCCCCATAGTGTCTATATCCTTGTAATCTTTCGACATCAGCACCTCCGGAGAATAAAAAGTTATACTGGGAAGAACACTGCTTGAATTATTCCGGTATCTCTACCCGCTAAAGCATGAAGTGTTCCAGAAACCCTGCAGTCAGCCTGTTAATCTGTTTCCGTGGCGGTATCAGTCACGAAATGGGCTTTGAGGAAATCCCAGGTGGATTCATCAAGCAGGTCAACTTCCCGTTCATCGATCTGTAGCGTTCCGAGTTCAGACCGTTTCCAGTTCATAAGTACGGTGACATTATCATTATCTCCGGGAGCTGCTCCATCGGCACGACTTGGAAATGTCACAGGATGAGAGAAGAAAACTTCCACTCTTGAAGCCTCAGGGTCGGCTGTGGTATAAGCAACGAACTTCATGGATTGAACGATTATGGAATCCCCTCTTGCTCTGATCGTGCGACCATCAGGATTTTCATAGAAAGTGTATGCGGTATCAGGAATAATTTCCAGCACATACTCGCCGCCGAGAGGGTCGATCAGTTCATCGATATTGACTTCAAGATTCTCGGGCTGTTTTGGTGTAATAACCAGAGGATATCTCTGAGCGAGATAAGCTGCTTCCTCTTCCGCCATGCGGATCAGGTTGGCTCTTGAGGCCTGAAGCCTTCTCATGGCTGCGTACTCCGGGAAACTGTATACGAACTGTGTTTTAGACCAGTCCGGCTCCAGGAACATGGAATCCGGGTAATCTTTTTCGATAAATCCTCCGACAACCCCGCCGTGTCTATCGTAATTGGGGCAGGATATCGCGAATTGCGTTCCGAGTGCAAGTTTTGAATCATATATGTAAACCGAATCGAAATATCCGACTTCCCAGATCGAGGGGCATACTGCAGCTACGATGGAAGAGACAGAGTCCTTCAAGGCAGGTGCAATGATGTTATTGAAGTTCAGAAGAACAGTGTTCAGGGAGTCTATAGAGGCAGCCAGACTGACCTCAGTGTCTATCAGGGACTGCGCGCTGAAGCCCAGAGAATCGTCGAAATACTCCTCCGGGGTCAGGATGATTTCGTCCTCCTCAACCTCTTCCTGAATGACCGGATACTCAAGGATGTACTCATCACGGATAACGATAAGGGAGTCAAGTGTGAATCCCAGACGGCTCTCATGGTCGCTAATTTCCTGAAGAATGCCAGTATGTGAATTCTGCAGTGCAGTAATATCATCATTGATGTTCTGTACGGCAGCAGCGTTCCAGAGATTCTTCCATGCAGCTGGAATGAGGACCTGCCTTGTATGACCGTTCCTGAATGAAACAGTAATACTGTCATTACTGATAGAGGTCTGAAAAAACCCGTTATCCTTCGCATATGTGAGAAGGCTATCAAGATCAGGAGCCGGAATTCCTTCCGAATCGAACATATGCTGAATATTCGCTTCAGCGAGTGTTCGGATCTGTGATTGACAGAATTCCCGTGGAATCCTGTAAGTTTCGACTCTCTGATGAATCCTGAATATCAGAAAAGCAGCCAGCACCACAATCAGAATTCTCACAAGAATCTTTGATCTCATAGAATATTCCTCCACAAAATGCAGTTTTCTTTTTTAGTTAATTGACTGTTCTATTCCGCAACATCGCTCTAAATCTACCCATCTTGTTTATTACCTGTCAATACATGATCAATGAACAAGTGGTTTTATCACCTCCACAGGCGGAACAAACTCTGCTGAAATGAATGAAGGGCTTATATAAGCAACACCTTCAGGTATTACAATAGATGCAGAATCCGCTCTATGATCAATATGTTCGGTATAGCAGCTGTCTAACTTACTGACGATTGATTCGGCACCCCTCACCTCAACTGTTGAGCTGGAGGTTACCGTCCAGTAATACCGCTCCGGGATATCGGTAGATGAAACTGGAGCAACCGGAAGATTCCTGACAACATTTCTGTCTATTGTAAATTCAATGCTTGCAGGATGGAATGCAGATGCCCTGAGGGTGGAGTAGTCATCCCCGCTGTAAACAATATTGTTTTCCGAAATGTCCATGGACATGCTGACGGGGAAATCCTGGCTCTGGTCACTTATTGTTATGTTGAGAAGGACAGATTCCGGGATCCTGGATATCTGATCAGCAAGCACTCCGTAACCCTGTCCTGTGAAAGTTATTCGAACCGAATCGCTGCTCAGACCATCAAGCACTATAAAATCCGATAAGAGGGATGAAGGCTCCAGAGGCAGAGTATAGTTGATATCAAGAGTATAGTTGATATCAAAAGCATTATCGTTCATTGAGATCACCCAGAGCAGCAGGGATACTATCACAGCCACTATCCATTGCCAGAGAAGTGCCCTGTTCAGCTTCATGAGGATTTCCAATCGATCATATGGACATCACATCCATGATAATAACTCCGGTCTGTTCTTCTCTCATTCTTCTGCGGGATTCTGAAAACCGATCGCGTTCATATTATCCGAATCCAGTTTTCCGAATTTACCTTCGTACGAGACGATCTGGGCTTCCAGTGTTTTTACAAGAGCCTTCATCCTGTGAGGTGACAGTATTATCCGTGATTTGAGTTTAGCTCCCTGTACCCCGGGAACTATTCTGGCGAAATCCAGGACAAACTCGGCTCTTGAAGCAGCGACATAGAAGACATTACTGTATACTCCATCTGTATCGGAAGGGTCGGCGTTGATTTGAGGCGGCTGTTTCATCATCTTAGGTTTCACGGTTGCTCCTTTTACCAAATGGCAATATATGTTATAACCAAAATATCCGGATGGGGGAATTCTTGATACCAGATAACAATATTGAAAACATACTTGATAGCATGCGGGGGAAAAGGGTGCTGGTTGCAGGCGATCTGATCCTGGATCATTACATTGAAGGCAGTGTTGATCGTATCTCCCCCGAAGCCCCGGTGCCTATTGTGTCTCTGGATAGATCTGGAGAAAAATATGTTCCCGGCGGAGCAGCCAATGTTGCGAGAAACATCTTCTCGCTCGGAGGTATTCCTCTCATGGCGGGAACCGTAGGAGATGACACTGAAGGCAGGCTTCTTGTGGAGCTGCTTGAGAAGGAAGGGATAAACACCGATGCTGTTATCTTCGATCCGAACCGGCCGACAACATCAAAAACGAGGATAATGTCGGGTGGACATCAGCTTATCAGACTTGACAGGGAAGTTACGGAACCTGTCACCGGTAAAATCCGGGATGCTGTATGCTCTCATATAGATGGGATCATCGGCGAACTGAACGCAATAGTTCTGGAGGATTACAATAAAGGTGTACTTACTCCGGGTATGATATCCGGGATTATG
>JBDLJP010000152.1:0-5624 GCA_039714295.1 Candidatus Fermentibacterota bacterium | reverse complement strand
AGTAGCTGCCATGGCTGCCACACTGAACGAAGAGAAAGATACGCTCATCGATGTCGTGGAGCCTTACCTTCTGATATCGGGGTTTCTCAACCGGACAAGCAGGGGTAGGATGACAACCGCCAAAGCGTACCGTCATCTTGGCCTGAAACGCAGCAGTCAGGAAGAACTTCCTCTATGAAGAATCTTCTCCTTCATACATGCTGCGCTCCCTGCATGACCGTTGTTCATGAGCAGCTCCAGATGGAAGGTTTCGAGATAACAGCCTTTTTCTACAATCCCAACATCCACCCATGGAAGGAGAGGGAGAGAAGGCTCTCGGCACTCGCAGAGTACGCTGATTCAAAAGGAATCCCTCTTGAGATTAATGAGGAATACCCGCTGGAAGAGAATATCAGGATGCTGCTGGACGCCGAAAACAGATGTTACACCTGTTTTCAGGACAGGCTCACGGCAACTGCCGAGAAAGCCCGGGAACTTGGAATTGAATATTTCTCTACAACTCTATCAGTAAGCCCCTATCAGAATCAAGCTTTCATAATGGAAGCCGGGAATAAGGCTGAAAAGGCAAGCGGCGTCCGGTTCATTTACAGGGATTTCAGAGAGTTTTTCCGAGAATCCATGCGGATATCACGGGAAGCGGAGATCTACAGTCAGCCTTACTGCGGGTGCGTTTTCAGCGAACGGGACAGGTATCTGAAGCTGAAATCACCCGGCCAGGTATAACATAAATACCTGGATATTCATTTTTGCACTAATCTTTTTGCTCGGTATTTCATGCGATAGTGACAACTCTCAGACTGATAATATTCAAACTCTGAATATCTGATGACTGCGGTGCTGCCGGACAGGGATGATACTGTTGATCAATGGAACATCCGGCAGTTGTGGTACACATCTGATACTAAGGCTATGCATTACTGAGCGTTAACAAGTCTCCAGGCACACGCATACGCGGAACTTGCGTGTTTGACTACTTGTTCTGTCTGATCAAAGCCTCATACACCTTCTGACAGTTCTTTCTCCACCCGCATTGAGTACGATCAGGAAGCAGCCATCGGGGAGGGATGACTCCGGAGTCCAGGTTCTGATGTGTTCACCTGAAGACGTAGAACCCGCCTCAAGAGTCTCCACCAATCTGCCCGAGAGATCGTATACAGAAAGCTCTACTTCAGCAGCCTCCGGTATGCTGTAAGTGATGCTCAGCCTGGATGAGAAGGGGTTCGGACTGCATATAATTGATGAATTGTGGATATTGCCCTGATTTTCTATCTCAATTGAAGTCGGATTACTTCTACCCATATAAGCTCTGATCTCAGTGCTCTTTCCATTAACTACGAGAACTGAATCCCCGAGTGCAACACCTCTTACTCCGTATATCTCTTCGCCCCATAAATATTCAAGGTCCTGGGTGAATATGTATGTTTTTGCAAAGGGGTAATCTGTTACCGTTGCATAGACCATTCCATCATCACCAACAGCCATTGTACTCGAAAAGAAACTGTTGCCATCTGAAACTACTATAGATGAATCAATTACAACACCTGTTTCGGGATGAAGTCTGACAATTCTTTCATCTCTTGAATAGGTATATACCGTACTGTCAGGTCCTACTCCGTGATTTCCAAAAGTCGCATGGCAGATCGGATAACTCCATTTATTTGTAAGGCTGTCACCATCATCAATCAGGGCAAATAATGAATCACTATCATTCCCCCTGATAAATGGAGCATATACTGTTCCATCAGGTCCGACCATTAAACATCCCTGCTGAAATCCTGGAGAGCCGAGTGATTGACTTGGATAGAGATATGCTCCCGAAACCAGGTCGCAGACTCCGACAAACATTCCCATTGAATTCTGACCCCAGAAATAACCTCTGTCTCCATAAGCAGAAACAGCATTTCCGTCTGATGAAGAGCCTGGACGGGAAAATGACCAGATAGTTGTACCATCATCTTTATTGATACGGGATATTTTGTCACCGTCTGATGCTATTATATCTCCATTATCTGTAAATGTTACCGTTTCAGTATTATGCTCTCCAAATACATCTTCGGATTTCCAGATTACTGCTCCGGTTGTTATATCAAGGGCATATATGTATTCAGGCTCAGATGTTCCACCTGCTCGATTTGCATATACAACTCCATTATTTACAGCAGAAACCTTGCTGTAGTTATGGTATGTATCAATCGGTAATTGAATTCTCCATCTTTCAACACCGGTATAAACATTGTAATTTATGATCCAGGATTCAGTCGATGGACTTGAAGCCAGTCTTCTGTAAACAATCAAATTATCACCTTCAATAACCGGATATCCGGCAAAGGCTGCATATTCTCCTCCTGACCAGTAAAGATCTGGAGCGGTACCCAGAGCTACAAGCGGTCCCAGTGCTTCTGAAAGTCCGTTTCGTGAAACATTTCCACCTGTACCAAGGTTCCAGTCAAAAGTCTGGGAAAACAATGGTGTTAATGAAAATACTAAGAGTATAATGATTGAAAGTGGTTTCAAGGACACTGTGAATTTCATCGCTGACCTCTCTTCCAAGGTTGAATGTAAACTAACCATGCCGGATTTCAAGCAGCTTGAACAGTATTTCTAATTTCCAATCTTCAAAATATTCAAAACAGGCATTGCATCAATTGATATCATTAGTTCCCGCATGCTTACCTGATACACACTACACGAGTATTCGCAAAGGTGATCCCGCCACCCGTAAGACGAACCATGTAAATCCCGTCCGCAACAGGTAATCCGCTCTGGTCTTGTCCATTCCAGATTACGCTGTGTTCTTGCGGCTGCATCTGACCGAGATCAAAGCGTCGAACAAGTCGACCTGCAACATCGAAGATATCCAATTTCACATCAGTTGCCTCGGCAAGCTCGAAAGTAAGAATCGTCTGGTCGGAGCTCGGACTGGGTGAAGCTGTCAGAGAGATGCAGGAGGGAATTGAACCGATGTTTGTTTCAGCAATTCCTGTACCTGATCGTCCTCTGTAAGCTCTTATCTCTGTACCTTTACCACATACAGCTACTACTGAATCTCCAACCGCGACTCCTCTTATACCGTTGATAACTTCTGTCCAGAGTAATTCCAGTTCCGGAGTGAAAAAGTAGAGCTGAAATGTCGGGTAGTCTTCCGAAGTGAAATAGACGTAGCCATCCGCTCCAAAAGCGATTGCGGGAGAGACAGAGTATCCGGTGGAGATGGGAATAGAGGTGTTAAGTACTGTCCCGTCGGTTGGATCAAGCCTGACGATCTCATTAGTGCGCGAATAGGTGTAGACTGTTCCATCTGGAGCAGCACCGTGATTTCCAAATGTAACCCAGGCGGTAGGGTACTCCCAGTTCCATATAAATCCGGTACCGGTATCCGTGAAGGAAGTAATGTAATCAAAATCCGGAATACTGTTGCTCCTGGTAGAGTATACGGTGCCGTCAGGACCGATGGTTATAGGTGCCTGCTGTGCCTGTATGCCTCCTGTGGTTATAGCATCAGTGGAATACAGATAATTACCGGTCTCCAGATCACATACGCTTATTACAAGGTCCAGCGTCCCTGCGGCTCTATCCCAGTAATAGCCTCTATCTCCGTATGCTGAAACAGATGCACCGGCATCGTCCCAGCAATGTCGATCCAAACTCCAGGCAGTTGTGCCGTCATCCTTATTAATACACAGGATTTCGTCAACATTTCCTGCGATGATATTTCCATTCTCAGCGAAAGTAACTGTTTCGGATCTGTATTCAGTAACATCACCTTCTGACTGCCAGAGTACAGTGCCGGTTTCAATATCAAGGGCATAAAGACTCGAAGGACTCGTATGTCCACCAGCGCGTGTAGCGTAAACCTGCCCGTTGTTAACGCCGGAAACCTTACCGTAGTGATCGCTCTGGGGGTCGACCGGAAGAGTGACTTTCCAGAGTTCCGTGCCGGTGTAAACATTGTAGCAGACTATCCAGGATTCCGTCTGTGAAGCTGATGACCAGCGGCGATATACAAGCAGTTTATCACCCTCAATAACAGGATGTCCGGCATATTTGGCGTACTCCCCGCCCGACCAGTAAAGCTCCGGCTGACCGCCTGTAGCAACTAATGGTCCATAATACTGGCTGATGCCATTTCGTGAAACATTACCGCCGATTGGCACATTCCAATCGATGGTCTGTGCATAAGATGCAGCAGATGATATCAAAATGGGAATTACGATTCCAATGTAACTGTTATTAAGTTTCATAAGGTTGTTTTCTCCGATTCCTGTATTCGTCTGATCCTGTTCCGTCTGTCGCAGATTATGATCAACAGTCCTTGTGCAAGTGAATAATATACTGTATGATTTGTTTTATACACAATACACACCAAGGAGACACAGATGTACATAATTTGGAAGCTGATCAGCCTTCCGGCAGTTCTGCTGCTCACAGCAGCCATTGCCGCTGCAGTAACACTCAATCCAACCGATGACGCTTTCATTTCAGAACAGAATCATTCAACGAATTACGGAAGTCAGAACTTTCTGATGATCGGTCATACTGGTCTGTATAACAACTCTCTGTTGAAATTCGATCTCTCAGCATATGCCGGTGAGACTGTTGAATATGCTGAGTTGAGACTGTATGTATACTATCTGGGAACAACTTCGAATTTTCTTATTGCCAGAAATACCGAAGACTGGAGTGAAAGTTCGGTTACCTGGAATACATGTCCCTCTTTCACTGACGAACTAAGTATCACAGGCCCTCAGGTTGAGGAGGAGTACTGGGTAATTGATGTTACCGGAGTAGTCCAGGGTTTCCTCAATGGCTCGTATGAAAACTATGGCTTCCACCTGACCAAGGATAATCCTCTCGATGGATTTGTTTATATCTTCTCCAAAGAGTATTCGGGGAACTATCCGGAGCTGGATATCACCTTTGCATCCAGTCTTGAATCAACTACACTGGGAGCGATCAAAGCCGCGTTTCAATAAGTCACTTAGGGAGTACTCATGACAGATATACGAAAGCGACTTGCAGCGCTTGGACTCTCATCAAATGAAATAGATGCATATCTCTATCTCATAAAAGAAGGCAGCGGGAAACCAACCTTTATTGCGAATAGTATCGGCATTCTGCGGTCCAACATTTACGGTGTTCTCGATAGATTGTGTGAATACGGTCTGGTCAAGGAACTGGATGGCTTCAAGAGTAAGGTTTACTCTGCGGGTAACATATCGGAAAGTCTCGATAGACTGATACTGCGGGAAAAGGAAGAAATTCAGCGGAAGGAGCATATTGCATCTGAATTGACTGGATTTCTAGAGGGATTGCGAGCAGGAAGCCTCAGGAATAACAAAGCAGTTGAAGTATTTGAAGATCCTGCACATTCCGCTCTTGCAATCAAGCATTTATTCGATATCGCGAAAGAGGAAATCCTCTCAGTATCCCATCCTCCCTACTTCAGCTCGATTTTCAATGCAGAGTCAAAAGAGACCGATAAGGCGGATGAGGAAAAAAAAGGATATTTGACTGATGAACCGGGAGATGAGGATTACAGGATGTACTGCATCTACCAGCTTGAGGATATTTCTCTTGATTCATTCAAAGAAATCGTGCGGTCGACTATTTCCCTCGGAGACAGG